>CAISOI010000202.1 GCA_903886985.1 uncultured Chthonomonas sp. | reverse complement strand
TCGACATCCGCCAGCAGGACGGGGTGGTCCTTTCCTACGACATACTCTTTACTTAAATGTTAGGTGTAGGCCTTGTGCCTACAGGCGTTCACATCGCAGAAACGGATTCAATTCGTTTCTCAAAGTCAAAACAAACGCGTGCCCTACATGGAGCGCTTCCTGCTAATCTCGGTGCTCTACTATCCATCCATTGGGTAAATGGCCCAAATCAGACACGTAGCATAGCTCTTGACAAGGTTTTATTCGTATTTTGTTATATAAAATATACACTCAATTACGATTTTCTGAATTATTTGATTTGATCATTATAAGGTCAAAAGAAACTCTTGCATTAGAATAATTAGATGTGCTAACATCTCGGCGGGGAAGTGGCTGTTCCAACGAGTACAGCCTGAAAAGTCAGCTCTTCCGTGTAAAGAGACTTGCCTTTCGTACCTGAATCAAATCGTGCAATGTAAGACGTTAAAGTTGTTCTATTTTTCAGGAGAGGATTTAGTAACGATGGGTTCACAACCATTCAGAAAAGGCGGTTCTTTTGTAATCGCAGCCGTTGCTGCAACCGCTTTGGTTTCACTTATTGCAAATCCTGTATCGGCCCAGTATATTATTCAAGGCACGACCTATAACACTACCGGCTCAACGGAAAATATGGTTGCTGTCTTTACCAAACCCGATGGAGGAATATCCACAAATACGTACTACGGATTTGTCCTTGTGGATGTCAATGGCACGGGAATCGCGGGAGGAACTAATCCGAACGACGCATTCTACTATTCGAATGACAACTGGGCAACCCATACTAGTGTTGGGTCAAACTATATGATGGACTTTGACTCAAAGACATTGTCCGCAGTTGCTAATGCACGGGACGCAAAGAATTTCGTAATGTATGATGTCTCTACAAACACCGAAATCACCTCACGACCCTACGTACCAGCCTACAATTCGGCAAACAATCATAAGTATACTGTTATTTTGGATACCGCATTGCTTCAGGCCAACGCAACAAATCTTCACTTCGGGGTCAATGATGGTACTTATACCGATAACTCAGGACAATACAACTTGTCCATCACACAGTTATCATCAGGTACTAGTTCTTCCGTTCCAGAACCAAGTCCAGTCGCATTGATGTCCGGATTGCTGGCAGCGGGTTCCGTATTTACAATACGTAAACGGAAGCGGTTCTAACAGACTCCGCACAATAAGATCAAATTAGCTGGTGTTTGTATCCGATGATTATTATTGCTGTTTAGAGGACACTTGCTTCACATGATTAAATGCAGATGTGATAATTACCCGCAGTAAACTTGAAAATGAGTTTGCTGCGGATAATTTCATGAATGATCTAAACTCCACCATCCAATCTACTCCCAAGAAAATTCCCCTCTATTGGGCGGTGCCCGCAGGGCGGAGTGGTCCATGCGACGCATGATGCAACACGTTATTGTATGGCGCAGGTCTTGTGCCCACTCGCCGTTGACGTCGTAAAGGCGAATCGACAATCGCTCTCTTCATAATCACTATCCCCGATCAAATTGGCCCAAGGAATCCTATTGGATCCTGAAAGATCGTCGCTTCGACTTCCGTTGTCGTCCAGTTCTTCATTTCTGCAAGGCAGCAAATGGCGGTCATGTATCTATTATATGAGGTCCACGAAGACTCTGCGCTAGACATATCGCTCCAAATCCCCAATGTCCTTGAACTAATATTGAGTTGTGCTTCGATATGCTTGTCGTAATGACCTGCGAATTTTGTCCTCATCTTAGAGTCTATTGCAACGCCAGAATTAATCTCGTATCCTTGTGAACGAGCAATAAAATGTAAGGTCTTTGATGTCATAGTGTCTGTCCAATGAAGTTTGTCAATGCATAATTTCCATGCGTGCTCTACGCTACTTGTTTGCTCAAGTGATGTCGCACAGGACCTCAATACTGCATCTATCTCATAAAGTGGTATGCGGTAAACGGTATCATGCTTCCGCCACATTTTGCCCCAACCGACTGTAAGTGCTAATCCTTCGAGCATTAACTCTTCACGAAAACATTGAGTTATTGTTTGTGGGTTACGGGCAATCTGATACTCATTTACATAACAAAAGGCTGGAAAATCTGGTGAAGTAATACGATGTTTCCAATTACGAGCATTTAAGTATCCCTGAAATTGCGCCCGTTTTAGGATGCGGCCAGGAATTTGTAGCCGTCGAGTACATTGGGCAGTAGCTTCGTCAAATTTCCATTCGAGCATTTTTTTGGGTGTATTCATGGAAATCCTAACGTATCCTTCACATAATATTGAAATAGATATGATTGAATTTGAACGCGTAACATTGAAACGACATACCTTCCTTTGAGTCTCCTCCATGGCAGGGTATTTCCCGAAATACTCTGAAACAGTCCCTCACCCCCAAAATTGGGGGCAGGGTCCTTCAAACATCCCCAATCGCTGCCTGCGCTGCCGCTAGTCGTGCGATCGGCACTCGGAATCTGTCTTACCATGATTAGCTCCTCGTATGTCTTGTCCGAGATGGTATAGGCGTAAATGCGAGAGCGAACTTCCCGTTTGGGTGAGAGGATCTACTCAATGATCTTACTCATGAAGCCTTCCAATGACTTCCCAATGACCAGCTTTATCGGAACCGACGCGCCTGAGTCGTCCAGATTCGCGAAGAGACCTGAGATGACGCTTGATGGTACTTTCAGAAACTCCAAGCGCGAGAACGATGGTTTGTGCTGTCGCCCTTGGATTAGACCGAATAACCCTGAGAATATCGTCAGAGGTCTTGTTTACAGTGTCATTTACAGTGTCATCGATGGGGTAGGCTGCCGTTTCGGTCGCGACGTCAAT
Organism: uncultured Chthonomonas sp.; assembly: GCA_903886985.1. Classification (GTDB taxonomy): domain Bacteria; phylum Armatimonadota; class Chthonomonadetes; order Chthonomonadales; family CAJBBX01; genus CAISOI01. The sequence goes on along the minus strand of CAISOI010000202.1, from coordinate 1,153 downwards.
GTATTTATAAAGCGAATTCGCAATGGCATCCAGCATAAAACCGATGAAAGGACGGCAATCCACCATGCCGGTATGCGAATCCTGCAGCGCCTTGTAGTAAAGCGCCTGGTTGTGGTGAACCAGCGTTTCGACCGGCATCCAGGCAAACAATGGATTCAATTTTGAAAGAATCAGTGTCTGCCATAGCCGCCCGATCCTGCCATTGCCGTCACGGAATGGATGGATATATTCCAACATATAGTGGACAGCGGAACTCTTTATGAGCGGGTGCGTTTCGGCGGACTGTCCCCATTGCAGTAGTTGTTTGACTAGTTCAAGACCTGTTCCGGTGGGGCGCCGCGGTGCATCACCATGCCATCATTTCGCACTACTGCGACTCCAACCGTGCGGAACTTGCCCGACTCTCCAATAAGCGTATCGGTCAAGTGAGCATAGGCTTTCAGCAAGTCATTCACGGACCAAGGCTCATAGCTGGGCATATCATCATATGCGAGCCAGGCGTTTTGAACCTCCTTGATGTCCTTTGGCGGTCCCCAAACTGGTTTGCCGTTGATGACGTCGGAGACCTGACCCAGCGTGAGTTGATTTCCTTCGATGGCGGTGGAGGCGTGAATAGAAAGGATACGGCTTAGCTTACGTAAGTGCAGCGCATCACCCGACATTTCCTCGCTGATCTTCACCCGTTCAATGAGCGCATGAATATCGCCGATCTTTCCATACCACGCGGGATCTTCCGTATAGAATTTCTCAAGCGGCGTCATGGCTTATCCCTTTTCAAGTCGCAGCAATATTCGGCGACGCGCTTTTTTGATCTCACATAGCTCATGGGCAATTACTTTTCGAAACGAATTTCCTCGGCGTAGTTACGAACTGATTCTTGATTATACCGACTCACTTCCACTGGATTGGACGAACGACGAAACTGGAAGCGACTTGGAATGCGGAAATCGAAGAACGGGGGGGGGCGGAGTGACTCTCCTTGCAAAAGCGATAGCAAATGTACCTCTGGCCGGACTAACCAAAACACCCTGTCCATCTATGTTACAAGACCTTTCACGAAACAGAAAAAATGGGCAGGACAAAAGCAAAATCTCTTGCTTGTCCTGCCCATCAATGTTAACAGCCTAATTTAACGAACTAGGTTCCTACTTAT
>CAISOI010000201.1 GCA_903886985.1 uncultured Chthonomonas sp. | reverse complement strand
TCCAGCTCTTCCAATCTCTCCACCTCGGGATATTCGATCTGCGACAAGCAATGGCTGCCTTCAACCACACAAACCGCGCACGTTGTACAGGAGCAATTACCACCGCATTCGTGTGGAAAATCGATCCCATTGTCGAGAGCACAATCGAGAATTGTGTCGCCACGGATGCCCACAACTGTTTTGCCTGACGGCAAAAACGTTACGCGAACGCACTGGTCATCGGCAGAATTCATGGACTAACACTATTTCTTAGAGGAAGTAGTTGAAGAAGCTGGCTGATTACGCATCTTCAATACCAAATCGGTAATGCGCGAAATCACATAATCAATCTCATCCTGAGTATTGAACCTGCCAATTCCGAACCGGAGTGTAGAGAGTGCCCTATCTTCATCATGGCCCAGCGCACTAATAACGTGTGATGTCGCCCCGGACCCGCTCGAACAGGCAGACACGGAGGAAACGGCTATCTCAGGCATTTGCATCATCAGCACTTCCCCATTTACGCCTTCTATGGAAATACTCAAGTGACCGGGAAGCCTTAGATTTTCGTGGCCATTCACATGGACCCCAGCAATGTTCGCTTTCAAGCCGTTGAGAAGCCGCAAACGCAGGCTTGTCAGTTTTGCCAGTTCTAACTCTTGGTCTTCCAGACAGATTTCAAGACACTTAGCCAGCCCCACGATTCCGGGAACATTGAGCGTTCCTGATCGGTGTCCATTCTCATGTCCTCCACCATCCATCTGCGCGATTAGCTTGATGCCCGCTCCATGGCGAACATACAATCCGCCAGCACCCTTGGGACCATATATCTTGTGAGCCGTAAAAGACGCAAGGTCCACATTGAGTGCGCGCACATCAAAGGGTACTTTGCCGATTGCCTGGGTCGCATCGCTATGAAACAGGATTCCTCTCGACCGACATAGAGCACCGATTCCAGAAAGATCCTGCAAAACTCCGATCTCATTGTTGCCAGCCATAATCGTTACTAAAATTGTCTTGTCAGTTAGGGTATTTTCAAGGAGATCGATATCGATCAATCCATCTTCATTAACATCTAAGTAGGTAACCTCGAAGCCAGTCTTTTCCAGATGCTTACAACTATCCAGCACTGCTTTGTGCTCCGTTTTGGAGGTCACTATGTGGTTACCTTTGTGTGCGAGCATCTCAGCTACACCTTTGATTGCAAGGTTGTCAGACTCCGTTGCGCCCGACGTGAAAACTATTTCAATTGGTCCCGTTGCGTTCAAACACTTCGCAATCTTTGCACGAGACTGCTCGACGGCTCGACGTGCATTGATTCCAAAACTGTGACCAATACTGGCAGCATTGCCAAATACCTCGGTAAAATAGGGAAGCATTGCCTCAAGCACTCGCGGGTCGACTTGCGTCGTGGCGTTATTATCGAGATAGATAGGCAAGCGAGGCATGTTGGCGTAACTCCTACAAGTTTGCATTCTTGATGCGGTTCAAATGGAATATTGGCTCGTATATCAAGGGGTAAATTGTAGCAGAAAGATTTCATGCCTTCAACCGCCACCACCAAAGCGCAGTGAGGGGCGGGTTGAATCGTTTGGAAATTGCGGAGAATATATTGTTAGTTTGGGCTTGTATTGCGCCTCATGGCGGAGAGTTAATTGCGGAGCTTGCTGGAGACAGTCTTCCACGAATGGCGACCACGCGCAAATCCATGGAGACATTGGGTGAGCGATGCCGAGCAGCGAATCCAGATACTATCGTGGTTATGACGCCTCATGGCGAGGATGTAGAGGGCATGATCTCTATGATGGTCTGTCCACACGCATTGGCATATCTAGATGGCGAAAACGGGGTGCGGGTCTCCTCCGTTTTTGATGTCGACATGGATGTTCTGGAACAGATCGCAACACAGGCAACTACGCTCAACGTTCCCATTGCGTTTACAGGGTTTGACGAAGACTCGCGACCTCAGCCGCTCTTTGTTATGGATTGGGGTGCATATGTGCCGCTGTGGTTTATGGGTGCCAATTGGAATCAGAAACCTAAAATCGTTGTGCTCTGTATTTCTCGATCGACAGATAGACAACGCATTTTGGATTTCGGGACAGCTATCGCGAACGCAGCAACTCAATCTGAAAAGCGAATTGCAGTCATCTGCAGTGCCGACCAAGGGCATGGACATGATGCCGATGGACCCTACGGGCTGTCGCAAGGTTCTGAACCGTACGACACGGCCTATTGTGATGCCGTTCGGGACAACGACTTGGGCCGCATGGTGAATTGGGACGACGGATTTATAGAACTGGCGTTCACGGACAGCTACTGCCAAACTCTAGCCATGCATGGAATTTCTCAAACGTCTCCCCTCACGCCCGAGCTTCTATCTTATGAAACTCCGACATACTTTGGGTTGGCATGCGCGGAATTTCGGCCGTGAATAGACTGTGCAAAATTCTCAATATCGAAATTCCCATCGTCCAGGCGCCGGTTGGAAGCATTGCGGGATCGGAACTTGCAAGTGCTGTCTCTATAGCCGGTGGGTTGGGAGGAATGGGCGTTACATGGACCAATTCCGACGATCTGCGGACAAAAATAGCGAGCATACGGTCAAAGACTGATTATCCCTTTTATGTGAACTATGCCCTCGCATTCCCGCCAGTGACACTCGATGTTGCTTTGGAACTTGGTTGTCCTATCGTAACCTTCTCGTGGGGAATCCCCGAAAAACTCATTAAGAGGTGCCATCTTTATTATGCGAAGGTTGGCATTCAAGTTGGAAACTCCACAGGTGCTTTAATTGCAAAAGATGCCGGAGCCGACTTCATTATTGTTCAGGGAATGGAAGCAGGAGGACACGTTCAATCGACCACTCCTATTGAGATTCTGTTACATCAGATATTTCAGTTGGAACTCGGGTTGCCCATAGTTGTCGCTGGGGGAATTTCTACTGGCAAGGAGATTGCAAATTGGATATCCAGGGGTGCTGACGGAGTAATGCTGGGAACGCGTTTTGTCGCAGCTAACGAAAGTCTTGCTCATGAAGAGTATAAACAATTACTTTTAACATCTGTGGACTCGGACACTGCCCTGACTCACTGTTTTGACGGTGGTTGGCCCCACGCCATGCATCGAGTATTGCGGAATGCCACGTTAAATACGTGGGAAGCTAAGGGCTGCGCTCCCCCGGGATGTCGCCCAGGAGAAGGCGATGTCATCGCCATATCTGCAACAAACGAACCGATTTTTCGTTATGAGGACACGGCTCCTCGCACCGGGATGTCTGGCGAAATTGAAGCGATGTGCTGCTACGCAGGCTCCGGCGTCGGGAAAATCGAAGCAATATTAAGTGCCTCAGACATCCTTCACGACTTGTGGGACGACGCCTGCAAGTTAAGGAATCCGTCAGACCTAGTTTGACAAAACTTGGTTATTCGCCCCATAATTGAATTAGAGGCAAACCGCCTTTTTGAGGAGCTTCGTTTGATTCAAGTCGAACTGTCCACGGCCGAAATAACTATTGAGCCTGGCAGCACCGTACAGTTAGCAATCACAATTACCAACCACCAAACACACGACGACCACATCTTCATTGAGATCGAGGGCGTAGATGTGGAGTGGTACGCGTTGCCTGTATCTTCTATGAATCTGGGAGTTGGCACTTCACAAGTTATACGGGCACTCTTCAAAATCCAGCGCACAAACAGCAGCCTCGCGGGCACGTACCCATTCCTAGTTCGAGCGCGCAGCATGGAGACGGGTGAAGCCGGAATCCAGCAAGCAACACTCATTGTACTCCCCTTTAGCTCGTTGCAAGTCGAGCTGAGCACCCGGCGCGTAATCTCAACCTTTTTTATGCACTCTCACTCAATCGACGTAATAGTAACCAATCTTGGAAATCACGAAGAGAGCATCGATCTCTACGCAACGGATCCAGATAACTCCGGCGCATATGAATTCGAAAAGGATCGTCTTTCCCTTAAGCCAGGTCATTCTGAGACAGTTGCGCTTCAGGCTGAGCCTGTGGATCGGCAGGTCATCGGTGCTACCCGCCTCTATGGGTTTACCGTAACCGCCAGATCAACGGAACACAGCTTTGTTTCCTCAAATGCGACCGGGCAAATAGAGAGACACGCAATGGTGTCTGTGTTGGCACTTACGGCAATCATTGCGATAATCTTAGCAACTATCGGATATTTTGTATTTCGCTCAAAGCCCATAGTGATCCATGCGTTCTCAGTTACACCTCGCCAGATTACCGCGGGGGACACCGTAACTGTTACGTGGGATGTTGCTAACGCAACCGATGGTGTTACGCTGATGCCGGAGAATATACATAAAGGCTCGACAGGTTCGGAAAAAGTAATTCTGAATGCCAGTACAGATATTGTCCTGACCGCACGGTCCGGTAGTAACAAATTATCGGAGTCAATACCGGTAGTGGTAACTCCTGCGGCACCCCCTGCCACACCTACAGTATCTGCCTTTACATCCAGCCAAAAGAGAATTCACGAAGGTGAGACAGTTACTCTGTCATGGAAAGCTCAGGGAGTGAAGACCATTGTTTTAAATCCCCTTGGAGTCCAAAAGGAGTGGCCGTTGTACACGAGTCAGGAAGTCAAACCGGAACGCACCACAACCTACGAATTAGCCGCCCAAGGTCCCGGTGGCACCATAAGTAAATCACTTACCGTCGAAGTGGTGCCGACTACAGCATCAGTTGCAGAAATAACACTGTTTAAAGCCGTGAAAGACAAGATCATTACTGGTCAGGCAACAACGATCAATTATTCCACAGACAATGCTGCCAGCGTCGATATAGATCCCGCGGTTGGTAGTAATCTCAAACCAAAAGGAAAAGTGGACGTATCCCCTGCTGTTACCACGACGTATACCCTGAGAGCCTTAGACAACAAAGGCAATATCACATCAAAATCAATCACGATCACAGTGACAATGCCAATTACACCACCATCCACAGGTGCTGGCACAGGAATTGACACCAACAATCAGCCGAATCCTGCAACTGGTAAAGCCCCAATTCCAGGCGTAAACAACAATTGATTGGCTAACAAGATCAACTGCAATATCGTATTATTCTTTCCATAAGAGAGCAAATTTGGTCAGTGGGTTGATATTGAGATCCATCTCTCCTAATTGTAGGACAATCTTCAACAATGAAGCGATGATAGCGCTGGCATGAAACCATCGCACATGTAAAATTCCAGTAATTGGAAGATTTGAAAAGCAAACCCGTTATGAAGTTCAGTTATTTCAATTTTAAAAGAGACGCGCCAAAGTTAGCATTCATTCTCTTCACGATCGTGTGCATAGTTGCTTATGTCAACATCATCGTGAAGAGCCACTTGACACCCCGATTTCTGGGAATTTGGAAACTTCGAAGCGGTACTAACTTGTTCGTTAAGAATACGGGAGACAAGTCCGGCAAAGAGAGTTTGAAGATGCTGCCGGTGACAATCTCTTTTCTGTATGGAAGTGATTCTGGTTCGGGGAAACTGTCCCTAGATCCTGACCACCCATTGACCTCGCTGGTTCCAACCCCTGCTCAACAAGCCGATAATACAAGTGCGGAATTTGAATGGAAGCGGAGTGAATCCAGCGTTGGTGCGAATGAATTGATCTTAACGTTTAAGCAACCAGAAACAAATGGAATTGCTCTTGCAATAGACGCTGATAATAGTATTCATACAACCTGGAAAGTAGACAGATCAGGGACGAAACTAACACTTGCACAGCAGAACCTGAAGTCCGAGTTTACGATTGTGAAGAAACTCAGATAGGCACAATGAGAGTTCTGCTACCAAAAAAAGTGGTAATAGCCAGTCTCTGTTGTCAAATCACATCAGCCCTAAGGATTTGAATGATATCCAATCCGGATTACCCAGAACGATATGATCGAGTACTTCTATCCCGATATGTTTCCCGGCCTCGACTAACCGCTTGGTAACCTGTTTATCTTCAGGACTCGGCGTTGGGTCCCCACTGGGATGATTGTGGGCAATGATTATCGAAGCCGCGGAAGCTGTGATAGCTTCTCGAAATACCTCCCGT
>CAISOI010000200.1 GCA_903886985.1 uncultured Chthonomonas sp. | reverse complement strand
GGTATCATTGACATAGCCACGCAGAAGTTTGATGTCCGAATCATCTTTTGGCAGTCGACCCAAAATGTTGATTGCTGCTGTTCTGACATCCGGATCACTATTCTTAGTGATGGATCTCAGAACATCACGTAATGCCGGACGCGCCAGAGTATTGGACCTATTCAAGACTTCTGATAACAGGAATGGGTTGTTGATTTTCTGAACAGCTTCGAGAACCGCCTTTATGTTCTCATCGGAATCCTCTGGAAGCATCAATCCAAGAGCTGCAGCACGACGATCCAAATATGAGTTGCCAGCCCTAAGTATTGCCTGACGTTCCGAGACACTGTAGGTATGGACTTTGCGCTCCATAAGAATGTCATGGCCTGGATCTATAACGACAGCGTCTGGCTTCATCTTGGAATCAAGTTTTACAGTCTGTTTCGCCTGACTAAAAGAGAAAGTACCCGTTACGGAATTAGATCCTGATATGAACTGATAGGGCATATCAATATTGTAGATGGGCGTTCCGTCTTTGGTGTCTTGAGATTGATTTATCTCAATCACAACCTGCTGGTTGCCCTCGTCGTATTTCCACGTGTAGTCGACAACTGGGTGACCGGGCTTGTAGACCCATTGATCAAAAAATGGCTGCATATTCCGACCGACCGACTCTGTGAAAGAGCGGATGAGGTCATTGGTATCTACCGGATGGTATCCGTGCTTACGCAAATAATAGCCAAGCCCATAGAAGAAGTCATCGTCTCCTAAAGTGTGGCGAAGCATGTGCAGTACCAGACCTCCTTTTGGGTACGTATGACTGTCAAACATTGCGTCTTGATTTGGGTAATACTGGGTTACAATTGCCCGTTTATATCGGCGGCTCTCACCGAGATAAGCATTGAAAGCACCTTCTCGTTCACGTTCGTAAGCATCTTTGCCGCGTGAATGTTCGATATAAATCTGTTCGAAGAAAGTTGCAAAACCTTCATTCAGCCAGATGTGCCCCCAGTCTTTTGCAGTTATTAAGTCACCAAACCACTGGTGTGCAAGTTCGTGCGAATTCAAAGATGCCATGGGCCAAATCCCACTTCGCCGCTCCACTAAGGAGCCTTCGCCGAGAGTAGTGGCACTGACATTTTCCATACCGCCACCAAAATCAAAAGAGCAAGTCTGCGCATACTTGGGCCACGGGTATTTCACTCCTAGGCGATTTGAGAAGAAGGTCAACATATCCTTAGTGTCGCCAAAAGATGCAGGTATCATTCCTCCCTCGCCTTTAGGGACACAGTAATAAAGATCCACTCCTTGCCATGTGTCTCGAACTACGTCCATTTCCCCACCAACTAACGACAACAAATACGTTGAGTGCGGTTGCGTCATTTTCCAATGAAATGTTCGAGTATGGGTTGAAGTATTGTTTTCAATTCCCATCAATCGCCCATTTCCAACGATAAACCAGGATGCAGGAGCCTCAATGTAGGTTTCTGTTGTAGCCTTATCGTTGGGATAATCGTAAATCGGCACCCATCCTCGGTTGCCTTCTGTCTCGCCCTGTGTATAAAATGCAAGTCGTTTGTTTGGAGTGAACTTGTTTGGGTCGATCCAATGAAATCCGTATTCTCCGTTCAAAGAAGACGAGGTTTTTGCGTTAGGCTTCAAAGAGTATTTTATCGTTACGGTAAATGGCAATCCACCCCGGGACTGAACCGCCACTGGTAGGCTTACCGAAAGACTGTTTTTTGAATGCTCGAACGGTACCTGCCTGCCGGATACTGATACGCCAGAGACCTGTAGTGAATCCAAAGCATCAAAGTGGATAGCTGACACTTTTCGTAAAGGCGTTAGGGTTTCGGTAACGCTCCCGGCGAAAGTACGATTTTTTTCGTCAATTTTTAATCGAAGCAAAACATGTTGCAGGTCATATTCTCGGTCCCGTTCTGGGTGGAGCGTTGCTTGCGGAGGCAAAAATGGATTTCCGCCCTGAGCAAATGCAATACTACTTAAACAGACAAATAGCCCTATCAATAAATATGGGGCAGGACCTCTATTAGACTGCATTAACAATAACTATCTACCTTTGACGGACGAATCAACTTTGTATATTCCTACATCCCACTTCAATACGTGTGCCTGCATAATCTTATGATCATCAGTGATCTGATCGGGATAGTGATCTTGCCACCACCGTTCTTTCCACCGGCCATCCAAAATGGCAATATATTTTGGACCCTTTCCGAAACGGGTCAATGGCGATAGGTCATTTGCCAGTCCAGGCTGTACATGTATCGCCTTAAAATCGTTCTCCATTGTTATGCCTGGGGCTACGTCCCCAATCAATACACTTCCTTTGGGCAATACTCGCCCCAACTCTTGACTAAAGCCAAACTGTGTGTAACTCAAATGCATCAGCCAATCGCCGATCCAGCCCACATTGACGACCGTCCATATTCCGAGGAAGGCTGCTGGTACAAATCTTATGTATTTCAACGAAAACAATTGTAAAAAGACAGGTAGTACTATCGATCCAATTATTGTTCCAAACGTTAGCCACAATGTCGAATGGTTACCACCATAATGAGCTAAGGCTAATGTAAAATGAAAACCAATCAACCCTCCAAATAAGTTAGCCCATTTGTTAGGTAAGGCACTAATAACCTTGACCATTTGGGCAGGGAAAACCCATTCCAACTTTCCCATTGACAATCCCATTTCTGTCAATATTAGATCACTTCTCGACCTTAGTAGGAACTCATGTAATCCCCACAATCCTACCGCCGCCAATGCGCATAACGCCGGATAGAGAGTGACATAATATCGGCTCGGCGAGTAGCTAATGACCGAGATCATCGTCCATCCTGCTAACAGCCATGCTATCAGAAATCGCCTGATCGATAATGCAGACCTTCTCTTATTGACACGGGCGAACAGCCCGAGGGTCGCAAATATCAATAGGACTGGGGAGTGCCGAAACAGATAAGGAGTAATCCCT
>CAISOI010000199.1 GCA_903886985.1 uncultured Chthonomonas sp. | reverse complement strand
TTTGCTGGACTTGCCTTTGGCATCATCTTATTTGGCTCCACAGCTTTCTGGCTCCTTCAGGTGTTCGGAGCCGCTGGAATTACACTCATCGTCATTCTTTCACTATTCCCAGCCTTGTTTGGAAATTTGCTAAGATGGACAACTTCCAAGCACTCCACCATTCCGCCATGGGTCATTGGCGCTGTCTTGTGGTGTGGGCTCGAATACTTTAGGTCGGAAATCTTCATCCTGAGTTTTGGATGGATGGATCTGGGATATTCGTTGGTCAATTCGCCATTGCTCGCTAGTGGCGCTGCAGTATTTGGAGTGTACGGCTTAAGTTTCTGGATTTTTTCTATGGCAGGGATCGCCATGTTGCCAATCAGTAGCCGATGGATCCGCCGAATGTTATGGGCGGGCTTAGTAGCAATCTGGTTTGCTGGCGTCTTCTTACCGATGTCAATCCCGGAAGCCAACAACCCGGTCAGCCTCCGCCTTATCCAAGCACCGTCCGAGTCGGACGAACTGTTCGACCTATCTTATATCCCTGCTTCATTCCCAATTGATGCAATCGTGTGGCCAGAATATGCATTTGTTTCGGACCCCATTAAGGACAAGTCCAATTTTGCCAAACTGCAAAAGCTGGCTGCAAAACAGGATGTTCATTTAGTTTTTGGCGGCAAAAATGAAACCTCTGCTGACTCCTACTTCAACACAGCCTGGGTTATGTCCCCCAAGGGGCAAATCCTCGGTTCGCATGTCAAGAACCACCTAGTCCATTTCATAAAGGACGGAATTCGGGGTAAAGATGCGACACCTGTGGATACTTCCTTTGGTACCGCGGGAATAGCTATATGTTTCGACATGGACTATCCCGATGTTGCGCGTAGATTGGCGAATTCTGGAGCGGAGTTCTTTCTTGTGCCCAATATGGATCCGGACGACTGGGGGCCGTACCAGCGAGAACAGCATCGTTTGATGTTTCAGATGCGCGCAGCAGAGACTGGAAGATGGCTAGCTCGGGCCGATGTCGCGGGCGGAACCTCCGTCGCCTCGCCCATTGGGCAACAGGCAGCTGCAGTATCTGGTTCCGCTCCCGCGAGATTGGATGTCATTATCGGTCGCGAGTCCGGACAAAATCTCTACCTGCGAGGTGGTTGGCGATTTGGTCCCGCGTGTTTATTTGCAACCATCTTGATCATTGCGTTGCCTGGACGAAAATCAAAAAATACAACTAAAAATACAGAAGATATAGGAGTTTCGACAGATGCCACTTGAAGTAATGTGTATTGGAGCGCATCCAGATGACGTGGAAGGTTCAATGGGAGGCACTGCCAGCCTATTTAGAAAACGCGGGGACCATGTAACTATTATTTCTGTTACAGATGGTGGCAAAGGACACTACTTCGAAGAGTACATCAACAATCCCGAAGCGCTTGCCCATCGGAGACTCTTGGAAGCACAGGCAGCCAGCAAAATAATCGGTGCCAACTATCACACAATGGGAATTAGTGATGGTGAGTTGTACATCAACGCTGCAAATACCGAAGAGATGATCCGTGTAATACGCTCGTGTGGAGAACGCGGCAGGGGCCCCGAACTGGTTATCACAAATCGCCCAAATGATTACCACAGAGATCACCGATATACGGCGCAGCTAGTTTTGGATGCTTCGTACATGTTGACCGTTCCTGCGATTTGCCCTGATGTTCAAGCACTCTCACGAATGCCTGTAATTGCATATTGGCAGGATGATTTCAATGAAGGCGGCGCGTTTCGCGCTGATGTCGTGATCGACATAGAAATTGCATTGGAAGCAAAAGCGAGGATGACGTCGTGTCACCAGAGTCAGTATTTTGAGTGGCTTCCCTTTAATAGTCTAACTTTGGATGAGGTTCCTTCCTGCGACGAAGACCGATACAAATATAGGTTATCTGCTGTTGCCGAGCGAGCACAACTTTTGGGGCAACGCTATATGAACAGACCAAATACTTTCGTTGAAGCATTTCAGATCAGCGAATATGGTCGACAATGCAATGGCGATGAATTGAGCGACTTGTTTCCCATGCAGGGATAGCCATACACTTTAACGAACTGATTCACATAGTCTGAATTTGTTTAGGCTTTATGGAGAGTTAGATGCTTGCACACTCATCTGGCACACGATTAAAAGAACTGATAGCAGCCGGAATCGTTGTGATGCCGGGTGCCTATAACGCCATAACCGCCAAGTTGGTAGCTCAGGCAGGTTTTGATGCGGTATACGTCTCGGGAGCCGGTGTCACCAACGCATTGACTGGATTTCCCGACATTGCATTGATCTCTCTCGAAGAGATGTCCCGCCAGACCCGTTATATTTGTAATTCCGTAAAGTTACCCGTAATTTCTGATGCCGATACGGGTTATGGCGATATCCATAACGTAGTTCGGGCTGTACAAGAGCTGGAAGCGAGTGGGCTTGCTGGAATTCATCTTGAAGACCAAGTAAGTCCTAAGCGATGTGGACATCTTGATGGAAAGCAGATCGTGCCTGCCGCAGAAATGGCGCGCAAAATATCCGCAGCCACGAATGCACGCAAAGACCCCAATTTTTTAATCATCGCTAGAACTGATGCACGCGGTGTCACCAATTTCGACGACGCCGTACAACGTTCCAACACCTATTTGGATGCAGGTGCGGATGCTATTTTTCCTGAAGCGCTCCAAGATGCAACTGAATTCTCAAACTTTGCAAAGCTAGTCAATGCTCCCCTTCTAGCAAATATGACCGAGTTTGGAAAGTCTCCGCTCCTTTCCGTTTCAGAACTGGACGAGTTAGGATATAAAATGGTCATTTTCCCAATGACGCAATTCAGAATCGAAATGAAGGCTGGATTGGCCGCTCTAACCCACATAAAAAAACACGGATCACAAAGAGAACTATTGTCAGATATGCAAACACGAGCGGAACTATACGACCTTATAGAATATCCAAACTTCCAAGAGATGGACAAGAAATTTGGCGGTCTCTTTTAATGACGTTGCAAGGAGTTTCACATGGTAGACAATTCCTATAGCCCAGGTCTGGAAGGTATCGTTGCGGGAATCTCAGGTATTTCTGAAATAGATACTGACAAGAATGTTCTCAGCTATCGTGGTTACAATGTGCAGGATCTTTGCGACCGTTCCTCGTTTGAAGAGACAACTTACCTGCTGCTTTTCGGTGAACTCCCCACATTACAGCAACTCGCCGACTTCAACGAGCAACTAAAGGCTGAGCGTGACGTACCAAAAGCCGTACTTGACGTACTCTCTAATATTCCTACGAATGCGGAGCCTATGGATTGGCTCAAAATTGCGGTCGCTACCATGGGAATAATGGATCCTTTGGCAGACGATAATAGCTCCGAAGCCAATCTCACGAAGGCGATACGCCTGACAGCGAAGCTGCCTGCAGTGCTCGCGCACGGTTACCGTATCATGCAGTCCCTGCCACCGGTAAGTTCAGATCCCTCACTTAGCCATGCATCCCACTTTTTGCAACTGCTCACCGGTGAAAAGCCTGATCCATTTGCGGTAGAGGCGTTGAACACAACTTTGATACTCTATGCAGAACACGGGTTCAATGCGTCCACATTCTGTGCGCGCGTAACAGTCTCCACGCAGAGCGATCTACATTCAGGCGTTGTCGCAGCCATAGGTACCTTGAAAGGTCCTCTCCATGGAGGTGCGAACGAAGAAGTGATGAAGATGCTGCTCGAAATTGGCACCGCCGACAAAGCGAGGGCGTGGATTGATAAGCGACTCACAAAATCAGCAGACAATCCAAGACCACGGGTAATGGGCTTTGGACATCGCGAATACAAAAATGGCGATCAACGCGCAAAGATTGTGAAAGGGTACACCCGAGCGTTGGCAGACTCACTGGGCGACCATCGTTGGACGGATATCGCAGATGTACTAGAGGATTATATGCTCCAAGAGAAGGGATTGCACCCCAATCTCGATTTTCCAGTTTCACCCGCATATTATATGATGGGACTTCCAATTCCACTTTATACGCCCATTTTTGTTCTTTCTCGGATAGTTGGTTGGAGTGCGCACATCATCGAACAGTTAGCAAACAATCGGCTTATCCGACCAACGAATATCTATAACGGCCCTAGTCTGAAACCTTACGTACCCATTTCAGATCGCGTCAGAACTACGTCCTGACAATGCTGAACGAACATAGCACAACTGGAATAGCTGTCGTAATTGGTGCAGGAGTTATGGGGGCGGGCATATGTGCCCTACTCGCCAACTCCGGATGGGATGTTTGGTTGCTGGACCGCCCGACAGGTGATTCTTCCAGTGACCCGAAAGTCAGAAACGAAATCGCACAATCTGGCCTCAACAGTTTGTTGAAGTCAAAGCCACAACAGTTCGGGAGGCTCGGTAATGCCAATAGAGTCAAAGTCGGGAATGTAGAAGACGATTTAAATTGCGTCTCCAGTGCTGACTGGATCGTAGAAGCAATCGCCGAAGACCTTGCCCTAAAGCGATCATTAATTCTTAAGGTCTCCCTATTGGCATCTCCAAATGCGGTGATTTCGAGTAACACTTCCGGACTCAGCTTGAGTCAAATGGTTGCCGAATGCCCAGCCGATTTCCGCAAGCGATTTCTGGGAACACACTTTTTCAATCCTCCACGTATCATGCGTCCAGTAGAAGTTATCCCAACAGAATTTACTGACGTTGAAGTTTTTGATGGATTCTCAAAATTTGCCGATATCGTTCTTGGTAAGAAGGTTGTGCATGCAAAAGATACGCCGGGGTTCATTTCCACACGACTAGGTATGTATGCCCTCTCTCGAACTATTCAACTAGCTGTCAATCGCGGCATTTCAATCGAAACGGTAGATTACCATACTGGTGAGTTGATTGGCAGGCCACGAAGTGGCACGTTTCGCCTTGCAGACGTAGTCGGAATAGATATAACTGCTCGTATAGCAGACAACCTTACCCGTGCCTTGCCAAATGACCCTTATTACCAACGACTTGCAACTCCTCAGATTATGCGTGAACTCGTATCAAGCGGACGAATTGGTGTGAAATCCGGTGGTGGTTTCTATAGGAAGAACGAAACTGGCATTATTCAGACTCTCGATCTTCAAAAGGGAGAATATCGAGATAGAATTGAGCCAATATTATTTGATGAATCAATCACCTCCCTTCCACTTCACGAGAGATTAGTAGCGTTGTGGGACTTATCGCCAAACGTTGACTGTGGCTTTCTAAGGGAAATTCTGGTTGATACCCTAGGATATATGATATCCGTCACGCCGGAGGTTTCTGATCGGATCGTGGACGTAGACGATGCAATCATAGGCGGATTTGGCTGGGAACTCGGTCCGTTTCAAGTGGCAGATGTTTTAGGCGAACGATTAGTTCAGAATTCTGCTCCCCAGATTTCTTTGTGTCTCAAACATTCAAATCAACACCGATTCTATGACGACAGTTTGGAATTACGTCGATCCTTCGATCTAAAAACAAAGGCCATGGCTGAGCTCCCACCTCCTGCCAAAGTAATCATCTTGGAAGACTTAAAAATGAACGGCAAGATGTTGATCGACACGCCACACTCCTCACTTATCGATATCGGAGAGGACATTGCTTGCTTCGAGTGGCGCACTAAGATGAACACGCTCACGCCCGAGATTATTGAGAATTTTGAAGTCGCGCTTGATGAAGCCAGCAGTAAGTTTAAGGGCCTTGTGATTGGTGGCAGCCAACCAAACTTTTCAGCGGGTTTTGACCTGCGTTTCTTTTCCGAAATGATCTCAGGGGCTCGGTGGGATGAAATTGACGCCCGCGTTAAAGTACTGCAAGATTTGTTGCAGCGCGTAAAGTTTGCTCCTATACCCATTGTCTCGGCAATTTCCGGGTATACACTTGGCGGCGGTTGTGAAGTCGCTTTGCACTGCACAAAAATCCAAACTTCGTACGACGTTGCAATGGCTCTTCCTGAAGCAAGAGTGGGTCTAATTCCTGTAGGCGGTGGATGTACTCAGATGTTTGTGAGAGCAATGGAA
>CAISOI010000198.1 GCA_903886985.1 uncultured Chthonomonas sp. | reverse complement strand
CTCTCCGGCAGCGGCGTAATCTTGGCCGTAGACTTGTTGTCAAGCTGATAGGCTCTCGACAAAACGATCTGCCGAATGGCACGCTTCATGTCGTAACTGTTCGTTTCGATATCCTTCGTCAGCCACTCCAACAGGTCCGGATGACTGGCGGGATGCCGAGAATCGATTTGGTCCACAGGTTGAACTATGCCTCTGCCCAACAGGATATTCCAAAGACGGTTCGCCAGTGCCCGAGCAAGCATCGGGTTATCTTTGGTAACGGAATCGGCGAATGCCTCTCTCCGTGAAAACTTCGGAATTGGCGCGGATTTGACCGGTGCTCCCCCTTTTGCAAGCGGGACAACATAGAGGTCAGGTGTATCAGCCTCTTTTTCATCAGGTCCGGGAATATGCTCCATCACGCTCTTGCCATTCAGAAAGACCAAATTGGCAGGCTGTGACTCTTTCTTCAGATTCGCGAAGTTTATGAATCCACCCGTCGCAGTCTCCGCCACCCCGATGCCATGCTCCGTGTCCACATTCTTACTGCGATTGAATGCCGCGACCAGACCCCAATAGTGGCGTTGTTCGATCTCCCAAACCAGCGGATGATTGTGGCATTGCGCGCACTTTATCTGCATCCCAAATACAATGGGCGCAACGGATTCGGCAATCGATTGATGACTGTCCTTCCGCTCGGCAAGGAACCAGACGGCTCCGTTTACATCGCCATCGCCCTGATGCGCAACCAATATCTCCCGCACAATCTGGTTCCACGGACGGTTCTGCTTGAAGGCAGTTTCCAGATAGGCATTCCAACCACGACTGACTCTCTCTCGAACATTTCGATTATTCGGTCGTCCCATCAACATGGTGTCAAAATTCTCCCGCATGTGCTGAGGATATTCCGCAGAAGCGAGCAGGCGATCTACCAACGATGTGCGTTTATCCCTGCCTCGCTCCGCCAGAAATTGGTTGAGTTCGGTGGGAGTAGGAATTCGCCCGGCGATGTCCAGATAAATACGTCGCGCAAAGGTTCGGTCATCGCAGATTGGCGCGGGCTTGATCCCATCGCGCTTCCAATCGGCTTCCAACAGCCAATCAATCGCCGCGCTACCCACAACCCCTTTCGGCGGACTCTTCGGCGTCTGAAGGTCCCGCCGATAATCCGCAAGATACTCGGCGACCCACGACGTATCCTTCGATGTCCCGCTCGCCAATTTCGACTTTGGTGCGGGCAGCATGGCGATCCATTTACGGAAATTGGCAATCTCTTCCGGGGTCAGCTGACGTTTTGGGTCCGGCGGCATGTGCGGATCGGAGTTGGGTTGAACGTACCGCAAAATGCGGCTTTCAGCGGGCTTGCCCGGAATAATCGCGGAGCCATGCTCCCCGCCGCGCAGTATCGTCTCAAGAGATCTGAGATCAAGACCCCCGTATTGTCTTACTCCGGCGTGGCATTTGAGGCACTTCTTGTCGAACAGCGGATCTATGTTCTTTCGCCAAAACTGATCGGGGGTTTCCATGGGCGTAGTCCCGGCAAATGCGCTGCCAAACAGGGATGTGGCGATCATTACAGTCGGCAGAAGCGTGGCGAGGACCAGATTTTGATTTTGGAACGGGAGTGGGCGCATGGATTTCAATTCAAGCAGTTTCAATGATTAGACCTTCATTGTAACTCAAAGTGGCCCTCAGATTGAAGTGATCTCGCCGTAGGGATTGACATAATCGATGCCGGTCTCGACTTCGCAAGTACTACTTCAGCATGTTGACAAAGTTTCGTCCGATATCGCTTGACCCCAATCCAACGGTTACAACTAACGTAATAACGTAAATAACTAGTCCCAGCTTGGTGACACGATGAAGGCGCTTTTGCGAGAAAATGTCATAACCAATTAGTGCTAAGTATAGTGCGAATTGCGGTAACACAATAAAAAGTGGGAACATGAATCTTGCAGATGGCCATCGAGCAATAGCCGGAGCTAAAAGTCCAATTGATGCTAAATACATGAATCGACGATGAACGTCCGGCTTTCGGCGAAACCTTATTCCACTAGCTGTATAACAGGCAAACTGAACCATTATAAGGAAATTGCCGATGACCACTATGCCTAATTCCGAAGCCGGAACTCCGTGCGATGTAGAACGCGCTACCGAACGCACTACGACAAACAGAGAGAGTGTGAAAACGATCACGGCAAGGATAGCGCCAGCCTTGCCCAGAGTTTGGTGAACCCGCACTCGGCGCGACTGTACTAATACTGTCTGAACGAGAAACAAAAGGAACCAAAGTGTCAACGCTACCCCATGAAGAACCAGATATACGGGAAAATCGGCAAGGTCTTTATATCCAGTGCCAATCGGCGGCACGTTCCGTAAGTAGAATGAAGGGGCGAAACCGACTGCGGTGATTAAGACGAAAATACAGGCCATAGCCACAAAGAATCTCTGGCCAGAATCGGCTCGTGATTCACTTTCATTTTGTAATTTTGTGACCACCGCTGAGTCTGTTCCATCCAGTGACATTTGTGATCTCTCCGTTTAGAAGTTGATACAGCATTAAAGCATGAAAGTCTTTCAATGTCATGATCGCAAACCGAAAACTAAAAGTTACGTTCGATTAAACCTGATCTACTTGCCGTTTTGTTGGGTACTTGGGCAACACTGAAATTCACCGACGAGGGTCACGGAACGCCTCTGCCCATCGATCCACCGCACAAGCTGATAACATCCGGACCTTTCGCATATGTGCGCAACCCAATGCAGATAACTGGTATGACCATTGGCGTGATTCGGGCGATGATTCACCCAACACGAGCGATGTGGGTATATGTTGTGGGTCTAGGAATTTTGGCAGTATTTGTTTTTCGACCATACGAGTATGCCCAATTGGTGCGGCTCTTTGGGGAAGAATATAAGGAATATCATCGGAATGTCCGCAACTGGATTCCCCGTCTAACACCGTATGGAAGTACAGAAGATTGACCGAGCGGGTTCTGGTAGCGGGCGCAACGGGACGATTGGGGCGCAAAGTCGTTCGCGTGTTGAAGGAGCATGGTTCCATTGTCAGAGCGATGGGTCGGGATGCATCGCGACTTCAAACACTTGAGGGGCATGCAGATGAATTGGTTGTTGCCGACGCACTCGATCCAACCACTTTGCCCACTATTTTTCAGAGCGTAGATAGTGTTATCTCATGTCTGGGAGCGAGTGTTATTCCATTACATAAATATGGTCGCCAAACTTTTACTCAAGTCGATTATCCTGCGAACGCCAATCTCATTCGAGCTTCAAACGCGGCAAATATCAACAAGTTCGTCTATGTCTCGGTATTCGGGGCGGATCGTTTAAGTCAATTTGACTTCGTGCGCGCCCATGAAATGGTCTCGGCGGAATTGCGAGGAAGTGGCTTGAACTATGTCATCATCCGTCCGACAGGGTTCTTCTCTTCGATGGAGGAGATTATTCTTGGAGCAGGTCACGGATTAATTCCAGAAGTCGGCGATGGTTCGGCTCGTATCAATCCAATTTCCGAAGCCGATCTTGCGACGTATTGCGTCAAGATGCTTGAAGACGAGCGAACGAATATCGAGGTGGATGTTGGCGGCCCAGAGATATTAACGCGCAGACAGATCGCGGAGTTGGCGCAGTCAGCTATTGGAGATAAGCGGCGCTTGCGGCGTGTTCCCGTAACTCTATTAAAAGTGGGAAGTCTGTTCTATCGTCCCTTCAATCCTCGTGTTTCCGACCTCATGACATTCATAGCGGAGATACTTGGGCACGATTTGGTTGCGCCAGCATTTGGTGATCGCACTCTGACGGAATATTTTCGGGAGTTGGGCTGAGCGACTTGCAAAATTTGGTTAAAAGGATTGTCCGATTTACAGGTAACTTCATGGCATGGGATTGAAGGTTCTTCTCCTTAATCCGCATTTCAATCATGTCTACAGCGTGTGTTACAATTATGTGGGGTCAAATGAAATAGCTGTAGGAAGTCAAGATATATGGTTCGAAACGGAATAAATCTCGATACGGATGACATCTTGCAGTTCTGCCGACACTGGAAAATCAAATCGATTGATCTCTTTGGTTCAATCTTGAGAGATGATTTTGGACCGAGCAGTGACATTGACTTTCTAGTAGTATGGGACGACGATGCCGACTGGGATCTTTGTGACCATATAGATATGGAAAGTGAACTAAGTTCCATTTTGGGACGCAAGGTTGATATTGTCTCCAGACAACTTATCGAAACGAGTGAAAATTGTTTTCGCAAAAGAGCAATTCTTTCAACGGCGGAGCCTCTCATTGTGAGATGACCTCTCACATTTAGCGGATGTCTCTCTTGCAATTCAGCATGTAGCAGAACATATTTCCGGTCACAATCACGACTCGTTTTTGGTGAATCGCACCGTACAAGCCGCTG
>CAISOI010000197.1 GCA_903886985.1 uncultured Chthonomonas sp. | reverse complement strand
ATCTCCGGCGCAAGCGGCCTACAAGGTGACACCGGTGCAACAGGATCTGCAGGCGCAACGGGAGCAACAGGTTCTGTGGGCGCAACGGGAGCAACGGGTTCTGCGGGTGCAACGGGAGCAACAGGTTCTGTGGGCGCAACTGGATCAGCAGGTGCAACAGGTGCAACGGGATCTGCTGGCGCAACAGGCGCTACGGGACCGTCGGAAATTCAATCCGCAAATATTTCTTCTTGGCTACTTTCCACTGCCATAGGCGGTATCGAATCTACAAGTTTGAGTTTTGGAACTCTCAAGGCCAATTGTCAGTACAGCATTTTCATAGTTGTAACAGGTCGAAGAACTACATTAAGCATGAACTCACAAAAATTAGGACTGGTACTAAGGGCTAGTGAGGCATCAACCCTCAGTTACTCCGTTAGTGCTTCATATATGTTCTTTGCTAATTCCGGCTCCGATATCTATTCAAAGTATTCATACGTCGTAGTGGGGTCAATTGCCCCAGTGTCTGATACTTCATTGGCTGTCGGAATTATTGATGGACTTGGCGAGACGGGAAGCGATTCGGTGACGTTTTCAGGGAAAGCCGTTATTCAACTAGTCGGAGCAATCACCTAATGAGGCTCAATTCGAGCCTCAGATAAGAGAGCGGGTGACCGGGATCGAACCGGCATGGCCAGCTTGGATGGCTGGGGCTCTACCATTGAGCTACACCCGCAGGGTGCCTGCGTGATCGGAAACACGGTGCATTTTCCGAACTCGCTTGGCGTATCGTAACGGCTCGGTTAGGAGAAGGGAATTTAACCCCCTAGAATTACCGACTTACGCCGCGGGGCGTAGCGTAGTGGCTAGCGCGCCTGCTTTGGGAGCAGGAGACCGGGAGTTCGAATCTCCCCGCCCCGACCAGAATTTAAGGGTCATAAAATCTCGCCTCCAAAGGAGCACTGTGAAAAGCGCCGTAGAAAAACTCTCACCAACTCGAGTACGACTTTCCATCGAAGTACCTTTCCAGGACCTTGATGCTCACATTGCCCAGGCATATAAAAGTTTGAGCGAGCGAGTAAACATTCCCGGATTTCGAAAAGGCAAAGTACCAACATCGATGATCGACCAGCGCTTTGGTCGCGGTGCAGTACTGGACGAGGCAATCAACGCCGCGCTTCCAGATTTCTATCAGCAAGCTGCTCGCGAGCATGCAGTGATGGTCTTGGGCCGTCCAGTTGTTGATATCACCGAGCTCGTCGACAAAGAAAAATTAACTTTCACTGTTGAAACTGATGTACGACCAGAAATCACATTGCCAAACTTTTCTGAATTAACTGTCACCGTTGAAGATGTAGTTATTGGTGACAAGGAAATTGACGAGCAAATTGAAGCACTCCGAGTTCGATTTGGAACTCTAGTTCCCGTTGAAAAAGTCGTTGAGACTGGTGACTTCCTAACCATCGATATCGTGGCCAAAGTTGAAGGCAAAGAAATTGATGGCGGTTCATTGAACGATGTTTCATACGAAGTAGGCACTAACCGCATGGTTGATGGCCTGGATGAAGCTGTAGTCGGAATGAACAGTGGCGAGACTAAGTCTTTCGATGCGCCTTTGGTCGGAATGCAAGAAGGCCAAGTAGGCGAAGTTGTCGTTACCGTTAAAGCAGTCAAGACTCGCGATCTGCCACCACTTGATGATTCCTTTGCATCTCTCGCTAGCGAATTCGATACTTTGGAAGAACTTCGCGGAGATGTTTCAGTTCGTCTTGAGCGCTTGAAGAAGTTGGAACAAGGAACTCATGCGCGTGACATGCTTATGGAGAAACTCAAAGAGATTACAAATATTCCACTTCCTGAAAAATTAATTGAAGATGAAGTCAATGAGCATTTGGAAAAAGAAGGTCGTTTAGAAGATGAGAAGCATCGCGGCGAAGTAACCGAAGATGTGACGAAGTCACTGATCCAAGAAATTTTGTTAGATGCAATCGTTCAGGCCGAGCAAGTTCAAGTTAACGAATCTGAATTAACTGAGTACCTTGTTCGTTCAGCTGCGCGTTACCAGATGACTCCGGAAGAATTTATCAAGGAAGTTTCTGATGCTGGACAGATCGGAAGTATTGTTGCCGAAGTCACCCGAGCCAAGGCTCTGGCTGGCGCGCTCTCTCGGGTCAAGGTTGTCACTACTTCCGGACTAGTCGTAGATCTTGAGGCGCTTCGCCCACAGGCTCAAGAGATGGTCGAATCCGACGAAGAGGAAGATGAAACTTCCGATTCAGAGGCTGGCGAATAGCCACTTCTCTCAGGGCGAACACTACAAAGGCGAAATTTGCTTTTTTCTGGAAGCAATTGGCCGAAAAGGTTGTTAGGGTCAATACAGCGATTTAATTTCGATGATCATTGATTTGGCAACGAATCTTCGGTCAAGACCAGGAGGAAGAAGTGGATCTCAACACCGCGCGATCAGCGGGTTCAGCAACAGGTGGACTAGATGATCAGGTTTATCAGCGCCTACTCAGAGAGCGGATTATCTTCCTAGGCTCCGTCGTGGAAGATTCAATGGCAAATGCCATCTGCGCTCAGATGCTGCTCTTAGCTGCTGAAGACCCAGATAAAGATATTTATTTGTACATCAACTCTCCAGGTGGATCCATCTCTGCTGGTATGGCGATTTACGACACGATGCAATACATCAAGAACGATGTTGCAACCGTTGCAATGGGCTTGGCCGCTTCAATGGGTCAGTTCCTGCTCTGTGCTGGAACTGCTGGAAAGCGATACGCCTTGCCACATGCGCGGATCATGATGCACCAACCATCTGGCGGTATTGGTGGAACAGCTTCGGACATCAAAATTCAGGCCGAGCAAATGTCCTTCACTAAGAAGAAGATGGCCGAACTAATTTCTTTTCATACCGGTCAGACAGCAGAAGTTATTGAAGCTGATTCAGATCGCGACCGTTGGTTCACTGCAGAAGACGCTATGGCCTACGGTTTCGTAGATCATGTAGTTCGTTCTGCTGGTCAGGTTTCAGGAAGTGGTGGAACAGCATGAAGATGGAGATGAATCCCATGAATGACATTTCTAACCGTTATGTTCTTCCAACTATCGAAGAGCGAACCAGTTATGGTTTTAAGCGTTTAGACCCGTACACCAAGCTTTTCGAAGAGCGCATCATTTTCTTGGGTCAAGCAATCGATGACACCATTGCAAACGATGTAATGGCTCAACTCTTGACTCTGGAATCTAT
>CAISOI010000196.1 GCA_903886985.1 uncultured Chthonomonas sp. | reverse complement strand
AGGAACCATAAACTACGATGCGTTTGGGAACACTGTTGGTTCCACAGGCAGCTCAGCAAGCAGTTATATGTACGGGGCTGACTCTGGCTATCGCAGTGATGGCGATGCCGGGCTGAGCTATGTGGCAGCGCGATACTACGACTCTGCGATAGGTCGGTTTACAACGCGGGATACGTATTTGGACCAGAATCCATATGCGTATTGTGACAATGATCCGGTGAATAATGTGGATCCGAGTGGGCATACAGTTTCTCGAGGCTGGTATTGGTTTTGGGCTGGGGCAGTAGTTGTCGGGACAATAATAATCGGTGGTAATCCAGTGGGTTTGACAATCCTTGTGATTGGGGAAATCGGAGTTGCTGTCGTAAGCGACCCCTATTACGGCAAATGGCCAGATAGGCCAAATTGGACGAAAACTCGTCCCGGAGAATTGATTCCGGACCCAGGTAATCGGCCGATGTATTAGCCTGTCATACGGGTGCAGACTGCCTCACCCGCTAGACTCCATTTTGATAGACCCGAAACGCAATCTTTGTGAATACCTAGATTGCGACGATCAAAGGAAATAACTATATCATGAGTAACATCAAAACACGAAATATTAGGTGGCGGGTAGGAATGACATTGCAATTGATTTCATTCTACGCCATCTGTTCAATGCCCGGGAATTCTGTCGCAACAAAATCGGTCTTTTGTCTACTTGTATTAAGTATATTGCTGTACCAAATTTGGTTTAAGGCCCATTTAAATGAGAATTGATTAGTGGCACATAGGTTAAGAACCTTTCAACCAACAGCTTCTCATACAATGCCCTCAGCCTCCGAGTTCAAAAGGTGGATAGCGGCGGAACCACCAACTATGCGTTTGACGGTGCGGACCCTGCCAGCCCAATGCTTGCTGACACCAACGCTACCTACACACCCGGACTTAGTGAACGACGCGGAAGTACCAGCAAGTTCTACCACAGTGATGCATTGGGAAGTACTAGAGGCATAACCAATGCAAGCCAGAGTGCAACCGACAGCCAGCTCTTTGATGCATGGGGGATGGTGGTTAGTCGGACAGGTAGTACACCGACGCCATTTGGGTTTGCTGGGACGAGTCAGTACCAAACCGATCCTGATTCAGGATTGCAACTGCTTGGGCATAGGTACTATGACCCCAGCACGGGACGGTTTATTACGCAGGATCCGATACAGGATGGGGAGAATTGGTATCAGTATTGCGGGAATGGTCCGTTGGGCGGGGTTGATCCTACGGGAGAGTTGTTCTGGCTTGTCGTGGCTGCAGTTGTCTATTTCATTGTTGTTAGCGAAAAACCTGCAGATCCTCCACCACCTGGTTATGTCAATAGGACCCCGTATGATGACGTATCTAGCTGGATTAATGAAATAAGCGACGGCCCCAAGAATTACGTGGGCGCGGGACCTGGGTTTGAACTTCCTCCAAATGTAATAGTGCGGGACAAAGGAGTGACAATTCGCCACCATCACGGAGGAGGAAGGGAACATGGACCGCCTCACGCGCACGTGGAGGGTGGTGGCCCGACAACAAAGATCGGTCGGATGTGAAAACCGCTTGAGGGAATGCCTGAACTTACTCCAAAACAGGCCAGTGTAGTAGAAGAACACTTACCAGTCATTGAGAAAGCAATCATCGCAATTGGAAAGTGGTTTAAGTATATACCGAAGTGATAAACTAGTCCAAGTGCGTTCGTAATCTGTTGTTGTTGACTAAATTTCAAACGCACTTGGTTTCTTGGAGAATAAATTAATGGAATTCCCTAATGAGGATGATCCTGAAGAGCAGTTCTTTGAAAAATGGATATCTCAACATAAGGCTCAAAGCGAAGTATCAGAGGAACTTATAAGAGAATTAGTGGAAAATGCTACAATATTCCCAAACGCAGTTGGAACAATTGTCAGACGAATTTGCGAAAAGGGTTTTATTTCTGCCGAACAGGCTAGTGAATTAATATGCTTCTTTCCAAAAAGTAGCTTTTCTTATAAACAATTATCCGCATATATGTCAATGTCAAATCAGGCGTATACATGGCTTGAGCGGCTCAGGTTATCTGTGTCAAACAAAGCGTCATGGTCTGTGGACATATTATTGGACTCAATAGCGCTATCAGATTATCATGAGGCTATGTTAATACTAAAAGGTTCGGGGCTCCAACGTAGCCTTAGGGTGAAGTTAAACGAAGTAGTTAAGAAGAAATATGGTGTTTTGAAGCACCAATAATTCGGGTACCGTTATCCAAAATTGAGGCGCATTTGGTAAAACAATATGGGGCGTTTGTGTTAGCCCGAATTATTCACGTCGTGCTCAAAAAAATAGCAAACTGATTTTTGGAAATGAGCGTAGAAAAGGATGAAATGGAATGCCCTTTGTCGAATTATATTTTGACAAACAAAACCGAAAAGGACATTCCACATGAATTATACCCAACATCATTTAGACTTTCATGGTATCAACAAATCTTCCATTTCTGCTGCGTTCGACGGAGGTAATGTAACTTCCGATTCAGGCCTTCTCTGGATTGGCACTGCCGATAATAAACTTCGTCTCATTGAACGATTGGCTTGTGCCATTGATGACAAGCGACATTCTGGCAAAGTAACGCATTCAGTCGAAGATTTGCTGCGTGAAAGGATTTTCGCGATTGCGGCTGGTTACTATGATGCCAACGATTTGGATACTCTTAATAAAGACCCAGCGCTATTGTCCGTGTGTGGCAAGCGGGTCGACGGTCTCCTCGCCAGCCAACCCACAATTAGTCGTCTTGAAAATAGCATTGGTAGAAAGGATATGGTTAGGATATCTGAGATGCTCGCCTCCATTGTCATCGAACAGTTGCCTCCTAATACGCAAAGCGTAACACTTGATGTCGACGTGTCGGATGATCCCTGTCATGGCCAGCAAGAGTTCAATTTCTACAATGGCTATTACCAGAACCATTGCTACTTGCCCACTTACGTTCATATAACTGGTGATGACAACGTCCATCGGTTAATTGCCTGCATACTTCGTCCTGGCAACGCAGGACCAACGAAAGGTCTCTTCAGTTCGCTGCGCCAAATCATTGCCTTGATTCGTACTCGGTTCCCACATATTACGATAAAGCTGAGAGCAGATGGAGCTTACGGTAACGCAAAGATCCTGTGGCTGTGTCATCGATATGGCATGGAATATTGTGTTGGGTTCAAGCATAACAATCGCCTAACAGCCTATACATCAGACGCTGCCAAGCGAGTACAAAAAGCATATGAAGAAACGGGCTTAGATAGTCGAGAATATACAGATTTCATGTAACAGGCAGACAACTGGACCAATCCAGTCAGAGTAGTCGCGAAAGTTGAGACTGTGTTTGGTAAGGAAAACATTCGGTACATATTAACGAGTAACTTAACTGAAAGTCCTCTACAAGCGTATGAATTCTACTGTGGACGCGGCGAGCAAGAAAACCGAATCAAGGAGATGAAGAACGACCTTGATGCAGGTCGAACGTCTTGCCATACCTTTACATACAAAAACTAAATATCGCAAACTATCGGTCCGATCAAACGACCGTTTGAACCCGCGGTTCAATTTGTGCGGCCGCACAACGTTGAATCCAGCATTACCCGTAGGGTCACGGCACGCCGTTTTTTGGTTCCCCCAGTATTGGGGGGCAGGGGGCTACTACAAAACACAACTAAATACGTTCCAGTGAACTACGGAAATTAGCGTTAGCGCAAACGCTCCCATCCATCGATTCGCCGTTGCCGTTATCCTGTCTTATCCTGTCCTTTCCCTTACCTATCCGAACTGTCTGTGTTATCCGAACCCTGTCTGTGTTATCCGAACCCTGTCTGTGTTATCCGAACCCTGTCTGTGTTATCCGAACCCTGT
>CAISOI010000195.1 GCA_903886985.1 uncultured Chthonomonas sp. | reverse complement strand
TTACATCGATGGACAGGATAGAACAGGATAACGGCAACAGCTCGTGTCGGAATTTCCTATCTCCCATCCTCTTTCCTAAAGGAAAGAGGTGCCTGTCCGGTACATGGTTCAAAAGGATTCAACATTGTGCGGCCGCACGAAATTGAGCCTCGGGTTCAAACTGTCGGCTGATCGGACCGACGGTTTGCGATATTTGGTTGTTGTATGTTAAGGTACAGCACCTAGTTTTATGTATATCTTTGTCTACTAATAATAGACGTCAGCGGTTGCAAGAATGTTCCAAGAATTTTTGAAAATTTTTTGTGGTGCGTAACACCACCCCGTCAGACTGCGACTGCCAACCCTCCACAGATGGGAATTAGGACCGACGGCACGATGTTTTGTGCTTGTACTTCAATACTCGTTTGGGGTTGGGGAATCCGGCAAGGTAGTGGAAAGTTTTTTTTGAGAAAGTTTTTGGGGTGTGCGAGTTAGGGATCATACCACCACGCCATGCGGGGTGGTGATTTGGAATGTGGACGGATGTCGATCCGCCCCAACAACCAGTACAACGCCGCAACTCTTTAGTCGCTTCTGTAATCCTGAGTTAGCACCCAGTGCAGTGAGTGTATCTCCATAAAATTTGAGTGTTCATTAAGTTCTGACAAGTCAAATTGTTTGCACACGTCGATATCCGCTTGTGAAAAGTAGTTTTCGTGGATGAGCACTTCACGAATTTGGTCGCTATCATTCATGTAATTGCGTGTATCAAGGTCGTAACTGTTTAGGAGAAAGGTCTTATAACAAGACAACACAAGAGGAGTTGAATTCGATTGAATTTCACCAACGACTGCCAGCACCTCTCGAATTTTGTAATCGAGTGCCTCTTCCGTGTTCAGAAATATATTTCCGTTAGCGTGTGCTGTATTATTTCTATATTCAACCAGCTTTGCGCATTTGCCAATATGATCATTACCGCATGAAATGAGTTTCAAAAAACGAAGGATAGTACTTTCTTGGATCCTGCTGAAGGCAAAGGGTGAAATCGCATCAAGTAAGAATTTCTCCATGTCTTTGTTAAAACCGACTAATGCCACTGCGAATTGATCTGGAAGGGACTTCTTGATCTGCCAGATGTTGAAATAAATGCTGCTCATTGCCAGCATGTGATATGCTAAGAATGCAAACTGATACTTACCGTGAGTATAGTTTGTTTCAAACGTATCCCAAAGAAAAGCAATGTATTGTTCTTCCGTAGGAGTCTTGTATGAAAGTGGAAGATGATTGGCGAGGTCGAAGGCTTCTTCCATTTTTCAATCACCAACTCCTTCTGGAGACACTTCTCCCCAAATGCGAGCAAGAGAAGCCTGTATCTTCTTCTCAAAACGGGTAATCAGTTCACGGTTTGCAGCGATCAAGGCTTGCTCGGCTTCGATCTCTGTAATGAGAGCTTGCTGTGTCGCAAGCGGTGGGAGGGGGATCTGATAACTCTCGACGACTGAGCGAGGAACACGCTGCAGCCCCCCAGTGCCTGTCATCTGGGGAGTGGCCCACTCTCGGAAAGCTGGCGTTGCGGCAAAAAGGAACACCCAATGAGGAAGAAGGTTAGCAGTTGGTCTTAGTACATAGAACTCGCTTGAACCGAAACCGATACCATTACGAAGCTCGCGGACAATGCCGGCCTTTCCGTTTTCAAAGCAAGGGGTGACCTTTGCTAAGAGCACATCCCCATTTTTGAAGAAGGTGTAGCTAGTAGTTACTTCGTCTAACCGCTTTGTACCTTTGGGCACAAAGAACATCTCGTGCTCACCAATATCCGCCATAGGGAAGAATGACACGACTGTGGATGGTGGAAGCTCATGTAACTCTGACTTCTTTGGATTCACAACACACACTTCCCTCAACTCCACCATCGGCCAGACAGGAAGAATGGGAATGTGCGGGCGATAGTTATCCACCACCGCGCGGGCGCCATCAATGACTTTTTGGTAGCCCTCGACCTCCGCGACGATCTCCTTCTGCACCTCCAGCGGCGGTAGTGGAATTTGAATTGTCTTTAGAGTACCAACTGAAACGAAGTTGAATGATGTTTTACCTGAGAGCCTGATCAGTTCATCTTTGAAACGGCTTGAGACGAGTAATAGATACTTCGGCATTAGTCGTTCCGCGAATGCACGATTCACAACCAGCCCATTGAATTGCTGGTTAGTCGTTACCTCAATTTCTGTGAAAGCATACTCACCGACCGACGCGGTGCAGCACAGCAACACCGAATGTTTAGGCAACAATTTGAGACTTGTTTCTTTCAAGCCCGCTTCACTGACGAATTTTTCCGTATTTTCGACGATGCGACCGCCTTTTCTAATATCCTCAACAGTGAACCAAGGCACTGTGCCATTTTCCCAGTAGCGTGGTTCCTGCTTTGATGGCGTCGAACCGTTGAAAATGTCGCACACCTCGGAAAGCGGATAGGAAGAATAGGTCTTGCTTTGCACGGCACCCTCACGATACCGTTCGCCGCTGAGGTTGTAGTCGCCGTTCGCTGCGATCTTTTCCTTCGGCACTATTTGGGCAGTGGACGTAAGGGCGAGAATGGTTTCGGTGGACGTTTTGGTGCGTAGGCTTTGGAGAAATGTGGCGATTTCGGTTTGCACCTATGGGAGGTCGCTGTGCATCGGGCAGATTTCCGGCTTATCACCTTTGTCGTTGCACAAGGGTCGCCGTTGAGCGCCGAGCCCATAGCCATCTTTCTCGATTTTAAAGAAGGCGATGGTGTGGCTCTGGCGGGCAATCGATTTATCGAGGATCAGGATACTGGTTTTGACCCCGGAATAGGGATTGAAACATCCCGCTGGGAGGGAGACGACGGCGACCAGCGAGCTCTCCACGAGCAACTTGCGGAGGTCCTTGTAAGCTGTCTGACTCTGAAAAATAATTCCCTCAGGCACAATAATCGCGGCGCGTCCGTTCGGAGTGAGGTGTTCCGCCATGTAGTCCACGAATAGAACTTCGCTTCGCTTCGCTTGAATGGAGAATCGCTTGTGGGGAATGATGCCACCTTTCGGGGACATGAAGGGCGGGTTGGCGAGGATGACATCAGCATATTCGTTCCAACGTTCTTCAGAGGTAAGTGTGTCGTATTCGAAGATGTGCGGGTCTGTGAAGCCGTGTAGATACATGTTCACCAGCGACAGCCGAACCATGTCAGGGGATATGTCGTATCCCTTGAAGTTCTGTGCTAGCTTGCCCTTTTCATCCGGAGTGAGTTTGCTGGTCCCATTCTCATCAAGATTTGATAGCAGAATATGTTTGTAAGCCGAGATAAGGAAACCTGCTGTGCCGCAGGCAGGGTCCAGCACCTTTTCGTCTTTTCTCGGTCCAACCACCTCTACCATGAAATCAATGATGTGGCGCGGCGTACGGAATTGTCCCGCGTCTCCCTGCGAACCAAGGATAGAGAGCAGGTATTCAAAGGCGTCGCCAAGCCTCTCCGAGTGGTCGTAGGTGAACTCATCGATTACCTTCAGGAAACTCTTGAGTGTTTCTGGATCGCGGTAAGGAAGATATGCGTTCTTAAAAATATCGCGAAAGAGCGCGGGGATGCCGGGGTTCTCCGGCATCTTGGTGATACCTTCGGCATAGAGACCGAGCATTTCATGCCCACCCACCGAAGGGTTCATCAGCTTTGCCCATCCGTAACGGGCAAATTCGCCTGTAAAGAACTTCCTTACCCCGCCCAGTTCTTCTGACTCGGCGTCCATGTCATCCATGAACTTATATATGAGCGCAATGGTTATCTGTTCGACCTGACTCTTTGGGTCCGGTACTTTGCCGACCAGAATGTCACGAGCAGTATCTATTCGGCGGCGTGTATCGACGTTAAGCATGATTTCCTCTATGGTGCGAATTGGTTTAAGGACACGTAGTCCTTGATGTAATTGGGTACCAGCATTCTGTAGTCCACGGGTACATTCTTGAAATCTGCAGAAGTGAATACAGCATTTGTTGCAAGGTCTGTAAATTGGCGTGTGTCGATGATGCCGCGAATCTGGTTACTGGTTGCGTATGCTTTGAAGTAGTTCTTGATCGCAGGAATCGTTTGCACTTGTTGGGGGGTGTATTCTGCTACAAACTTTGCAAACTCTTCCTCCAGTAGTTCATCTTTGGACTTGAATCTCGGTATCAGTCCAAAAATTTTTTCGAGGATTTCGCGAAGTGTCAATCGCCTGTCTACTGCCGCTGACTTGCGCAATTTGTCGAGGGTGTAGAACTCTTCCGGTTTGTCAAAGACCTCACGGTTAACATAGTCGATCACGCGATCCCACTGCCCTGCTTCTACTGCCTGCGCAATGGTGTCGTTATTAAGTACCGACTCTTCGAATTTCTCGAAGAACATCCGGTCTATTCTCATACCTTCGAAACCAACAGTTTCTTCCTTGATTGTGGAGAGAATATCCGCCCCAAGGTGCTCATAGATGCCGCCAACAATAACAGGTTCTGTGTTCGACGGGTCCGCCGTGATGTTTCGCTGTGGCCTCGGTAGTTTCAGAACTTCGTCGTATTTGAATTCTTTGTCGAAGTACTCACAGTTAGCGAAAAAGTCGAATAGTTTGTAGGACTCCTTTTGCGGGTTCGCAATAGATTCCTTCAGACTTTCGTCCATTAATTCTTCGAGGAAGTTGTGTTTACGTGTTCCACGCCCTTTGATCTGTATAAAATCAGTAGGCGAAAATATGGGGCGAAACATGCCAATATTCAGAATGTCCGTGCAGTCATACCCTGTAGTCATCATGCCCACAGTGACACAGACCCGCGCCTTACTGGTTTTGTAGTTTGGCACGACACCAGAAACGCCAAGCAGCTTATTGTTGGCAAAATTGAGCGTAAACTGTTGCGCGTCCGCAATTTGTGATGTCACCTGCACGGCAAAATCGGATTGGTATTGTCCGGGAAACATCCTGTCTGCCATCAAGTTCAAAATCTGTGTCAATTTACCTGCGTGTTTCTGGCTGACTGCAAAAACTATTGACTTGCCGATTTCGTTACTCACTGGGTCACGGTGAGCATTTTCGAGAAACGTCTTGCAGAACAGGTGGTTGGTTGCATCCGAAAAGAACTTCTTTTCGAACTCTCGCTGTTTGTAAGTCTCTTCT
>CAISOI010000194.1 GCA_903886985.1 uncultured Chthonomonas sp. | reverse complement strand
TGCAGGGTCATTCTCGACTTCAAGACACTCTAATAGTCGCTTACCGGATGTTTCAGCTCCGATATCTCCGAGAGAGCGGATTGCTGCAAGACGAATGGATCGCGATTTCGAATTGGAGAGTTTGATCAACGCAGGCACCGCCAGTTCCGAACCGATAGTACCAAGAGAATTTATGCTTGCTTCTACCACTTCCGTTGGTACCTCCGCCGATTCTTCCAACAAATCGAGTAAAAACTGGACAGCTTCGCCGCTACGAATCCTTCCTAACGCACGAATAATAGTGACACGATCAATAATCGGTCCTGTACCAACCAGAGAAATCAATGAGGGAATTGCAGATGGATCTCCTATCCTGCCGAGTGCTGATGCGGCATCTGCAACCATTCCTGCCTCACGATCCTCAAGGCACATTACGAGGGCTTCTACGGCACGAGGATCCCCTATCTCTCCGAGAGCTTCTGCAGCGTCCTGTCGGACGTGCAAACTGGGATCCTGGAGAGTCAGTATTAATTCTTCGACCGCAAGAGTTGTCCGCGCACTCCGCAAAGCCTGAGCGGCCTCTCGCCGATTTTGCTCGCTGCTGCTACGAGTGAGTTTTCGGATTTGAACGATGCTGCTGACCCGAGCCGTTGTAATCTGCGAAAGAACCTCTCGGGCAGACGACGATCCCGCGTCAATCACTTTTTTGAATGGAATGAAGGTCAAAAACCGAATACCACTGTTTATCACGAACACAATTTGATAACTTCCCAGTATCCATCCAAAAATACTCAGTCGTACGTCCGCCAGTGCGGTTAAGAGTGCCCCACCAATGATTGGCGCGATGCCGCCTGCAACACCTTGGACGGCAGACATAGATCCAACATAAATGGATTTTCGCTCGTCAGGAGTATTAGCGATAAGCATGTTGAACTGTGTGAGAGTTACACCAGACCAAAAAATGCCTGCCATGAGGTTGTTAATACAAATGAATATGAGGGACAGACCGATAAACCGTGGGCCCGTTATTACCCACCAGAGAGGCAGAGTCCCAACTCCCATAATGGAGATTGCCAATAGGGGTCGGTTGCCATATTTGTCGCTCAGATATCCCCAAATCGGCATGGAACCCATCGCTGTGATGCTTGCGATAGTTGCAAAAACCTGAATCCAGACATAATTTAGCTTGAGCTCTTTGATTGCATAGACAACGTAGAATGGCGCCGCGAAAAACTGAGCGGCGGAAAAAAGCCCGCTGAACACTAGCAGACTGCGAAACTCACGGTCGACAAATGGCGCCCGATAAAACTCTATAAGCCCACCCACTCCGGAGAATTCAGATGCGGGTGTAGTGGTCATTGGGGGTTCCGCTTGTTTTGCCAAGCACATAAAACTTCCCACGCCACCCAAAACTGCAAACCCAAACAGACCTGCGAAGCCCAGCTGTTCCGAAAACATGTGTCTCTTTACGGCAAGATCAAGAAACCACGCTCCAGGTAACGATACAATCATTGTTGTAAAACCAATGATCATGTTTCTGCGACCGAAATATCTGCCACGTTGATCCGGCGGCACAAGATCGGACATCCATGAAGTAAATGCGGGACCAGGCAGGCTACCGCAGAGGCTTGAGATCAGGAATAGGACGACAAAGGTCAGCAATTGTATCGACTTCGGCAAAACCAGGGGCACTAACAATATGGGCAGCCACAGGAATCGAGAGATTGCGGAGAACCAAGCGGTGAACCACTTCCTGTTTCCCGTGCGCTCGATAAAATAGGCGGAGAAGAGCTGGGACAGTCCTGCAAACGTGGGAAAAGAAGAGATGACACCCATTAGGAGATTGCCAGCGCCGAGCCATAGGGCAAAGCCCGTTTGAAAGGCACCGCCGGTCAATGTAATGTGAATGGTCGCATAGAACGCCTCCAATTTGGAGATTCTCAGCGCATTCATTACCTCGAGCCTGCTTAATTCTGGCCTTTCTGCCGACATTACAAAGGTATCCTTTGAAACTCAGTCTCACCTATTATAGCAACAGACATAAAGAGCCTGCCTTGAAATATCAAGGCAGGCTCTCAATTAAGTAAGTGAATTGTGAAAATTAGTGGCTGCCGCATCCACCGGAGCCGCAACCGCCCGATCCACAGCCTCCAGAACCACATCCCCCGTCCGATGCGCCATCTTCGGTTGCGAAAGAAGAGCCACAACCACATGAGCTTACAGCATTTGGGTTGTCAATCTTGAAGCCGCCACCCATAGGATCATCGACGTAATCAATGGTTGCACCGGAAATATAATTGAAGCTAAGTGGATCAACCAAAATTCGGACTCCATGCTGATTCAGCTCTACGTCGCCTTCTTCGGTTTCATCAGCAATAGCCATTCCATATTGAAGCCCAGAACATCCACCACCGGACACGAAAACGCGCAAAGCGGCGTTCGACAAGTCCTGCTGTTCAAACAGTGCTTTGATCTCATCAGCAGCTTTATTGCTGAGAGTGATGACGCTAGTCTCTTCTGACGTTGCGGTTGACATATTATGATTACTCCTTAAACGATAGCGAGCGAAACTGCTCGAATCGCGAATTATTCGAACGGACTGTGATACATTTGGAAAATTGTTTAGCTTGTCTAAATTATACGTCTTCACGCAACCAATTGCAAGTACGTGACAAAGACTTTCCCCATCAACGAAACTACATACGCGAATTCAGACACAATAATTGCAAACGGGAATCCACCGGCAACAAGCAATTCATGGCGTAACTTAGACCGTCAAAACAGTATACTTAAGAACTATACCTATCGTTGCTTAAGGAAACTCTATTCTGCACCCGCTATCACCATGGCGTTATTATCGTCGAAATCCGGGTCGTACACTCCCAATTCTTCTCGTAATTGTTGTGGCGGTATCGCTCGTTGCATCCGTTGTAACCATAATTGACAGCATCGATTTGACAGTCTTAACGATGTACGGTTACCAAAGGCATTTCTCGGTAATTACCCCACGCAATGCACTGGTACTCCCTGCTGATATTATCGAACAGGCCCGTAGAGAACCTCTTTCGCAACACACATACGTAACTCGTCCTGCGTTCACTATGGTTAAGACTATCTTCGGAAAGATGCCATTTGTGATTTTTGGTGTTTCCCCTGAGGCGAGAGCGATATTAATGGAGCGATGTAAACTCAAATTGGCGGCGGGGCGATTACCGGAGGAGGGCAAGCCGGAAGTCATATTGCATGCAGACATTGCTCGCAACCTCCACCTGAAAATCGGGGACATAGTTCTCCAACCAACGTCCGAAGATAGCTATTCTATAATTCCAGCACGCCTCACCGGCACATTTGAAGGTCCCGTATGGTTGG
>CAISOI010000193.1 GCA_903886985.1 uncultured Chthonomonas sp. | reverse complement strand
TTGCTTTTCAGATGCAGGCTGCAGTGCCTGAGACTTTAGAACTGGACAAAGAGACCGCATCAACAAAAGCCATGTATGGCATCGAACGGCCGGAGTGTAAGTCATTTGGTGAACAGTGCCTTGCCGCCAGACGATTGGTGGAACGGGGAGTTAGATTTGTACAGATTTTTCACGGTGGCGGTGGTGGTGGTGCGTGGGATGCGCACTCTGAAATAAAGTCGAACCATTCAACTTTGGCATCACAAGTGGACCAACCGATTGCGGGTCTATTGAAGGACCTCAAACAACGCGGGCTGTTGGATGATACTCTGGTTGTGCTCGGAACAGAGTTTGGACGCACACCGGGAGCAGAAGGCACGGGGCGGGATCATCATCCACAGGGATTCTCCGCATGGCTTGCTGGCGGAGGAATCAAGGGTGGCATTACGCATGGTGCCACCGATGAAATTGGATTCCATGCGGTTCAGGACCGCCATTATGTCACGGATATCCATGCAACGGTGATGCGCCAATTAGGTTTGGACTCCCATCGACTGGAAGTCCCCGGGCGTAAACGACTGGATATGGATCACGGCAAACCGATACTAGATATTATCGCCTGACCGACGGTTATGTGTCATGAAAGACACCCCTCGAAACACTGGTCGCATTCGACGCACAAATACTCTCCCCATGCCGCGCCATTTTCGGCCCTGATCTCTGCACTGCTTGCATTCGTCCGTGCGTGCACAATCATGGGTAAAGATAGCTAGTGGGATTCGCCCTTCCATTATGCATGCAGCAATTGATCTGGCAATCAATCTTCCTAACCGAGGTCGGCCACTTTTAGAAATCGAATTCTGTGAACCATTGATCTGCAATTGAGTCTCCTGACTTAGTCCCGTACTTTATTCCCATGCTGTAGCGAATCAATGGAAGGACCATTGATCACTGTGTGAAGGTAATACGAATTCGAAAGTGATTCGTTGCGGAAAGTTCATTGCCTTTGTTGCATTGAATTAGAGTGAATGAAGGAATCCTGTAGGACCTTGCAGGAATGATGTCAAAATTCGTCGTCGAAAGTCTTGCAAATGTTTAGTTACCTGTCCCTTGCACTTTTCATAGTTCAGACGCCCGCAGCCGTTAAGCAGGGTGCACGAGTTCCAACACTTACCCGCCTAACTGTTGAACACCTCTCAAAGGTGCGGGAAGATGTTGAAGCGCTGGCAAAGTTGAGAAAAACGGTTGCTAACAATTCTAAACTGATCGATCTCAGGTGCATTCTGCA
Source organism: uncultured Chthonomonas sp. (assembly GCA_903886985.1). Lineage (GTDB taxonomy): Bacteria > Armatimonadota > Chthonomonadetes > Chthonomonadales > CAJBBX01 > CAISOI01. The sequence continues at coordinate 6,707 of CAISOI010000193.1, read as the reverse complement.
CGCGCACTCCTATTTGTCGCACGATAGTCGAGGGACGATTCAGGAGATTGCAGCCGCAGCAAAGCTGAACAAGATCGACGCGGTATTGCTTTCAAATCATCCTAAGAAGGATGAGGACGTAGTGACCGTCGGTCAAACCGGCGAGGTGGATGGTGTGTTGTTTGTCTCAGGATCCGAGACGAATGGATTTCTAGTCTATCCAGGCAATGGCAAACTTCCGCCACTTAACGTTTCCGAGCAAGAGTTAGTGAGCTCCGTGCAAGCGAGCGGCGGCATGATATTCATCGCGCACCCGGAGGAGCACAAAGATTGGAATTTGAAGGGGCTGACGGGCACAGAAATTTACAACACGCATGCGGATGTAAAAGACGAATCGGATCTTATGAGTGCCTTACAGCCTAAGGAGGCAAAAGGATTTCAGAAGTTGATTGCGCTATTGGGAGTGATGGACAGGTATCCACAGGAGGCTTTCGCTGCAATGTTCGACGCGCCAAACGAAAACCTCTCGCATTTTGATCAGATCGCTGCTAATCGTCCTGTGGCGGCAATCGCAGGAAACGATTCGCATCAAAATACCGGTTTTGTGGTGGTTGGAGCCGACGGTGGCAAGTTCATAATTCAGAGTCCAATTGGGGAGAAGTTGGCTGAGGTGGACACCGTCAAGACACCCGCCGCTAAATTCCTGTTCGGCGAGCCAGTAGCTGGTAAAGAGGCGCGAAAATGGATTCTCGATAAATATCCTATCAGCATGCACTATGTCAGCACGCATGTACTTGCGAGCAATAGGTCCGCAAAGTCGATTCAATCAGCATTAGAAAGTGGCAGAACATATGTTGGATTCGATTGGCTCGCTGACCCTTCCGGATTCACCTTTGCGATTAATAGCAGTGGAGTTAATTCAGTTCTTGGTGATTCAGTAAAATTGGTCCCCGGAACAGACGCGCACGTGGAAACTCCATTGCCCGGTCATATTAAACTGTTGTGTGATGGAAAAGTCGTAGCGTCTGTTGATGGGTATAAACTGACTCACAACTTGACAACTAATGGCCTCTATAGAGTGGAAGTCACTCTGAGCATTGGCGGAGAGCCGCTAGGGTGGATTTACTCCGGCGGAATTCGAGTGAAGTAGTTATTGGGGAGTCAACATTGTGTGATTGTTCACAATCATGCTTGACATGGTCCTGTTTAATCAGTTATTATTGCTAATTACCCGGGCAGGCTGCGTGCGGAAAACGTTGCAGTCTGTGCCAGCGAAAAATCGTTCTTAAGGAGACGCAAAACATGCGTTGCAGAGGAACAATGACTGTTCTCTCCCATCCGCAAGCTCCGCTCGAATTTGAGCCGACGCCATGCCTTCATAAGGCTTCTACGATCGTATCGATTGGAACTATGAATCTTATAACTGCACAGATGCGCGGCATTTGTACCGCGCTTTTCTCAATTGTTATGCTCTCCTTATTACCCCTGTCCTCTCTAGCTCAGGGCGAAACGAGGGGTGAAGCGGACCTTGTGGTCCCTTCTCTGTGGAATTCTTCCACGGCATCCTTTCACGGAATGCCAGGCTCTACACTTCTTTTAGGCGGGATTCTTATCTCACTTTTGGGAATGGTTTTCGGTCTTATAATCTCCACGCAATTAAAAGCAGCTCCTGTTCATAAATCAATGCTTGAGATAAGCGAATTGATTTATGAAACTTGTAAGACGTATCTCAGAACCCAGATTAAATTTATCGCATTCCTGGAACTATTCATTGGTTCTATCATTGTCATATACTTTGGCTATGGTCAGCACTATTTCGCTACTGGCAAAACGATGCAGGTTGCAATCATTCTCGCCTTCTCATTAGTCGGGATTGCAGGCAGCGCAGGAGTGGCGTGGTTCGGTATTAGAGTGAATACCTATGCAAACTCACGAGCAGCGTTTGCTTCTCTTCGTGGGAAGCCGTTCCCGTGTTATGCTATTCCGCTAAAGGCGGGTATCAGCATCGGTATGCTGCTTATCTCCGTCGAACTCTTTATCATGTTGTGCATTCTCCTCTTTATTCCGGGAGATTATGCGGGTCCGTGTTTCATCGGATTTGCAATTGGTGAGAGCCTTGGTGCCAGCGCATTGAGAATTGCTGGTGGAATCTTTACGAAGATTGCAGATATCGGCTCTGACTTGATGAAGATTGTTTTCAAAATCAAGGAAGACGATGCTCGCAACCCGGGAGTAATAGCCGATTGTACGGGTGACAACGCAGGCGACTCCGTTGGACCTTCTGCAGACGGATTTGAGACCTATGGGGTGACGGGAGTTGCACTTATCTCTTTTATCCTTCTGGCAGTAAAAGATACAAGCGTACAAGTGCAACTGTTGGTTTGGATATTCGTTATGCGCATCGTTATGGTAATTGCAAGCGCGCTCGCCTATTTTGTAAACGAAGCGTTTGCAAAAGCCAAATATGAAAATATGGACGAGTTCAACTACGAAAAGCCACTGACAAACCTTGTATGGCTCACGTCATTTATCTCGATTGCCGCAACCTTTGCTGCATCCTGGTTCCTGATTTTGCCGCTGGGTGATGGAACGCTCTGGTGGAAATTGAGCGTTATTATCACCTGCGGAACACTTGCTGGAGCGGTTATTCCAGAACTTGTCAAACTGTTCACGTCAACTGAGTCCGCACACGTGAAAGAGGTCGTTATTTCCTCGAGAGAGGGCGGGGCATCTCTTAATATCTTGTCCGGGCTAACGGCTGGCAACTTCAGCGCATTCTGGATGGGTATCACCCTCATTGTCCTAATGGGAAGTGCCTGGTTAGTGAGCAGGCAGGGCGTTGGTGCTCTCATGATGGTTAACGGTATGGATACCTCCGCGGTATTTGCATTTGGACTGGTAGCGTTCGGTTTCCTCGGAATGGGACCTGTTACAATTGCAGTTGATAGTTACGGTCCGGTAACTGATAATGCTCAGTCCGTATACGAGTTGAGTACCATTGAAGCAATACCCGGTATTGAAGCAGAGTTGAAGAAAGACTATGACATTGACGTCAATTTTGCTCGAGCCAAGCATAACCTGGAAGCAAATGACGGCGCAGGTAATACTTTCAAGGCAACTGCTAAACCTGTGCTTATCGGCACTGCGGTAGTTGGCTCTACAACGATGATCTTTAGTATAATCGTTATGCTGACGCATAGTCTTACCACCGGTTTAGAGAAGCTTTCGATCCTGCACCCTCCGTTCTTGCTGGGCTTAATTGCTGGCGGAAGTGTCATATATTGGTTTACCGGTGCGAGCACACAGGCAGTTACTACAGGTGCCTACCGTGCAGTCGAGTTCATTAAAGCGAACATCAAGTTGGACGGCGAAACAAAGGCAAGCATCGAAGACAGTAAGAAGGTCGTCGAGATATGTACCATCTATGCTCAAAAAGGCATGATTAACATCTTCATGACCATCTTCTTTGGGACGTTGGCGTTTGCCTGTCTTGAGTCTTTCTTCTTTATTGGTTACTTGATATCTATTGCTCTTTTTGGACTGTTCCAGGCGCTCTTCATGGCAAACGCTGGCGGAGCATGGGACAATGCTAAGAAAATCGTAGAAGTAGAGTTGAAAGAGAAGAACACGCCTTTGCACGATGCAACGGTTGTTGGCGATACAGTGGGCGATCCGTTCAAGGACACTTCCAGCGTTGCAATGAACCCGGTCATCAAATTCACCACGCTCTTTGGACTGTTGGCAGTGGAATTAGCGGAACAGCTTTCACAGCAGGTAAGACTTATGGCAGCCGCGCCCCTCTTCGTGCTAATGTTAGTCTTTGTATACCGCAGCTTCTACAAGATGCGAATTGGCGGTACAGAGGCGAAATAGTCTTACAATTCCACAATTAACCGTCTTCTCCAACTCTGGGGAGGACGGTTATTTTTTTTGTGGTATTTGATCCGATTCAAGTACGAATGGCACGAAATCTGAATTTACCGGTGTCGATAGAGTCATTTTGTTAAGTATTATGATGTCTTAAAGAAAATTAAGCAGGGATTAAGGAATTTTTGAAGACAAACCTGTATACTCATATTGACCTCTGATAGACCAACGGTGCTCTTTTGGTAGGAAATACAGCTAATAACCATTGTAGATCAAAGGAGAACTACCCATGCAACACAAACGAGCCTTTACGCTCATTGAATTGCTTGTAGTGATTGCAATTATTGCAATCCTTGCAGCTATTCTATTCCCCGTTTTCGCACAAGCGCGAGAAGCTGCCCGAAAGACCAGTTGCTTATCTAACATTAAACAGATTGGTACTGGCATGATGATGTATGCCCAAGATTATGATGAAACGTTCCCCGGAATCAAATTCGGTAATACCGCCGGAACCGAAGGATGGCCCTGGACCGTTTGGCCAGGATCAGTCGACTGGACGGGAGTATTCACTGTAGCGGTACAGCCATACATCAAAAACAAACAAATTTTACAATGCCCCAGCGGTACAGATAACGACCGATGGAGCGGCCAACAGGGTACAAGTTATTGTTATAACGAGTATATGTACAACTCCTATCAGGGATGGACTACGCTTTCCCAACTTGGTAATGCACCCGGTGGTCCTTCGTCAGTATCTGTAATTTCAGAGTGCTGGTCTAGTGGGATCTATAACGACTGGGAGACCGCAGGTCCTGCCACCTATGCTGGAAACAAGCAGGATGGTCTTAACCGAATTCGATACGGTACATGGAATCCATGGATGCCAAACCACAGTGGAACCAACATTGGATACGCTGACGGTCACGCGAAGTTTATTCCGAAAGACAGGATCGTCAGTATGCGAATGCCGTCCAACTGGAGCGACAATCGACAGAGACCAATTGTCTATCCAGGCGCAACAGAGCCATAAGGATAAGAATGGTAACAACATTGGATAACCAAAAAATGAAGAGCTATGTTCGTGGTGCATCGTTGGTCGCAGCTCTTCTCGCAGTTATTGCTATTGCGGGATGTGGTCCTAAACCAACAGAAGCTGAAAAGAATGCTCCGCCACCACCTGGTCCACATGGTGGGGTAGCGCAGCCGACAGGTGCGAATCCGAAGGGTTCTTCACCATCGCCTAATAAGTAAGTAGATACATTGATGTTAAAGTAAGAGGGGGAACCATCATTTTGGTTCCCCCTCACTCTTTGTGGAAAATTTTGCAGGGGGTCACCCGGCAATTCGCATCAATATCCAGGTCAACAAGCATCCCACCCCAGCCCAAATGAGCGCAGACCTTCGCAGCTTAAGCAGAAAAAACGTAATGCCTAGACCGGTAAGAGAGACCAAGATCAAAATTACCGCGGAAGCATCTACGGTCCAGTTCCACGCCCGGGCGGTATCTCTCCCTCGATGAAGATCATTTAACAGATTAAGTGGTCCCTGAGAACTGATCGACATCGTATAGCCACCGGTTCGCGTGTCAAAGAAACAATCAGCGGAATAGCCGGGAGCCTTGAAAGCGAGTGAGCCTTCACGATCATCTGAATGATTGTCTTTCACTTGTCCGCGTAAATTGTAGGTCGTTCTTAGATATTCTGCTACGACGAACCAATCTGGTCCACCGGCATTTTTCCAGTTCGTTGGGAATTTGCCTTCTACTTCTCTCTTCGTTTCTCTGGTTCCAAATGACCACTCTGGATGATTCAAGGTGACGCCCGTCAGCGAAAAAAAGAGCACAATCAACAGGCTGATCATAGAAAGATAAATGTGCAGCCAGCGCAACACGTGGTGGACTCTTAATTTTAGGGGCCGGGCACGGCGAACGGTTTGTTTATTTTCGCTTTCGGTATTCAACCGTGGCTCCCTTGATTTCAAGGTTTCCCTCAACAATGACGGTGGCTGGTTTTACGCCAGCATTCACTACCGCCTTCATCAGTTGATAAGAGCCGTGCTCGCGTGCGGCTTCAACATAGATCGTGTAATCACCTTGGTCGACAAGTTTGTTGCTATCATCCTTGCCATTCCAGATGACGTTGTATTTTCCCGGCATTCGGGTAGCAGAGGAGACTGTAGATATTAAGTCTTGAGCACCGGGCGTTCTTAAGCGATCTTGATCGTCCCTGTACCATCTGCGAAGATCTGGAATCCATCGCGGACCACGGCGAGATGTCTGAACAAAGATGTTGAGCGTTTTAACAATCTTTCCGGCCTTATCTTCGACGAAAACCGCGACATATGGCCTGCGGGCGCGAAAACCATCTTGGGCTGCTATTTCGAAATCGACTGAAACTTCGAACTTCTCATCCCACTTTTTGGCGGCATTATTGCCCATTGCTTTGGAATAGGTAGGTGCAGAGAAAAGGGACGTGGCTGTAACGAGAAATCGTCCTATAACGGAACGACGAGAAAACCTTGCAGTACTATCTTTCAACTTGGATCTCCTTAAAAACAAAGTGGCCGTGCTGACTTCTCTCCATTGTCTAATCGTGCGCAATCGACGTATTTCCCCGCCAATTCTGGCTTTGCCTGATACTGCCATCCTCAGAGATTAGCAGGTACTGCACATTCTCAATCGATTCGATGAATATCGTTCCTTGATCCGCAGACATCACACTTAAACATGTTGCTGCGATATCTGCAGTCATACAATTGTCTGCAATTACCGTCGCGCTTACAATGTGGTTGACCGGGTAACCGGTGCGCGGATCGATAATATGTGAAAAGTGGCAGCCATCAATTTCAAAACCTCGACGGCT
>CAISOI010000192.1 GCA_903886985.1 uncultured Chthonomonas sp. | reverse complement strand
TCCTAGCGGCTTTTGGCAATGCGAACTTGAGCGACTCCGCCGTTTCCGACTGTGTATTAATTCTCGGCAAATACGATGTTTTCGAACAGACTCGTGCAGTTGCGCGTGAACAAGTCGAACTGGCTGAAAATGCGCTGTCGAAATTAGCTCCCTCAACTGCCCGTGATTGTTTTTCGGCCCTAACGCATTACGTGGTCCAAAGAGACCGTTAGATGCTCTACGTTTTTGACATGGACGGCGTACTGTTCCGTATGAACGATCCATTGCCTTTCGCAGCCGAGACGATTGCCAGGCTCAAATATGAAGGGCATTCTGTCTACTACTTAACCAACAATTCCTCCAAATCACGAGCTGACTATGTCACGAAACTTGCAGGTTTCGGAATTGAAACATCGGAAGACTGTGTGATGACAAGTGCATTTGCCACAGGAAAACTATTTCAGCAGCGCCGCGAAATAGGGAAAAAGGTTTTTGTTGTTGGCGAGGTGGGCCTCAAAACCGAGTTATCATCCGTAGGGATGGTGGTTGAGGAGTACGATCCAAATACTGAGTTCGACTTTGTAGTCGCAGGATGGGATCGACAATTCACATACGAAAAGCTTTCACATGCTCACTTTGCAATAGTGGCTGGAGCGGAATTTATTGCAACGAACCGTGACGCAACCTATCCCGACGCAGAAGGAAGAACACTTCCCGGGAGTGGCGCTATAGTTGCAGCAATTGAAACGTGTTCGGGCGTAACTCCATTTACAGTGGGAAAACCAGCCACTTTTTCCTTGGAGTTGATTTTGGAGATTTCAGGATATTCTCCAGATGAGACAATCGTAGTGGGCGACCGGTTAGACACGGACATTGCTATTGCCAATGCCGCAAACGCGACATCTGTTCTGGTGTTAACTGGGGTTTCAACTGCTGACGAAGCAACAAACGCTCCAGAGGACTGGAAGCCCGATTTTGTTATTCAGGACCTGAGCCAAATCCCTTAATCAGACTCTGGCTTCGGTTGCACGGCGGGTAGAAAAATGATGAATTTGCTGCCTTCGCCATTCTTACTTTCACATGATATTGTTCCGTGATGAAGTTCCACAAGGTGTCGCGTCAAATATAGTCCCAATCCGGTGCCACTAATCGCTTTAATCTCTTCGCGATCGATCCGCTCATATCTGCCGAAGAGCTTTGAGTTCTGTTCTTCCGTCATTCCCAACCCCTGATCGGAAATGACAATCTGAATGCCTCCCTCAACCGGCGCAGCCTTGATACCGATCACGCCGCCCGCGGGAGAATATTTGATCGCATTACTCAGAACATTAGAAACGATCTGTAACACCTTGTCTTCATCGGCCTCGATCTCAGGCAGGCTAGGGTCGATTTCAACGGTCATAGTATGGTTGCATGTCCAAAACTTATAGAATTTTTGCGCACGAGCAAGCCGTTCGATCAGTGTTCGAATTTGAATAGGTCGGGCATTCAAGCTCAATGGACGTCCTGCTTCCAGCCTCGAAGAGTCCAATAACTCGTTAATCATCGTGAGCATTCGGTCTGCTTCTGCTTCAATCGTCTCGTAGAATTCCGCCCGTAGTTGTCGTCCCAAAGTATCTTCCGTATCGGCCGCCATGGTCTGAACATAACCCCGAATGGTAGTTAATGGGTTACGAAGCTCGTGCGAAATGTAGCCGACGAATTCTGTCTTTAGCTTATTGGCTTCTTCGAGCGCAACTCGCTGGGTCTCTTTTTGGTGTAGTTCCTGCTGCAGCTTCAAGCGTTCGTCTGAGCCCTTACGCAAATTGTCATACAATCGTGCATTCTGGATCGCGACGGCGGCTTGATTCGCAAATGCGGTCAACATCTCGGCGTCATGCTCGTCGAAGTTACCAACCTTCATACGGTTGTCGATATATACTATTCCGAGACAGGTTGCCTGCGCAATTAAGGGAACACACAGAACGGATCGAACCTGCGAAAGCTGTACACTTGTGCGTGCGGAAAATCGAGGGTCTTCCATTGCATTTGTAGAAAGAACAGCTCTTCTGTCTCGCAGGGCCTCTTCTATGATGGTTCTACTAATCTGGGGAACATTCTGGGTGTCTCGTCCATTGAGTGCATTCTCTAACGAATGAGGTTCAATCCCATGTGTTGCATGCCCCCAGACTTTATTGGTTGCACTATCAACAAGCAGAATGAAACCGCGTTCTGCTTTAACAAATTGAACTACTTGGTCGATTGCGATCCGGAGCACCTGATTCAATTCCAGAGTCACATTTAAAGTGGCTCCCAGTTGAAGGAGTGTTCGTAAGTAACCAGAATCAGTATTATTTTCAGACATAGACACTTCCTCTGGGGCAGTAAAGTACCGTTTGACCGGATTCAAAATTCACATGTTACGACCATTTGTCGACATCAACAATATCACCTATTATAACCGGAAGTTACCGCTATCAACTATGAAATGAGTCACAGCACTCGGTTTACCAATACTTCAACATAGACGATTTCGCACTGAATGAAGTAAAATCGCACTCAATATGCAACTTGCCTCCGTCACCAAAACGCGCGAAGCCCTACAGTTCAAATTGGATGCATTCGAAGGTCCTCTGGACCTTCTGTTACACCTCATTCGTGAACACCGTATCGACATTTACGATATCCCAATCGCACAAATTACGGACCAATATCTCGAATACATCGAGAATATGCAGACGATGGACCTCACGATTGCGGGAGAATATATCGTTATGGCGGCGACCCTACTTGAAATTAAGTCGAGGTTGTTGTTGCCTTCCCCTCCTAAGAATATTGAAGTTGGTGAAGAGATAGATCCACGCGCCGAACTGGTTCAACGACTGCTGGAATATCAAAAATACCAGGGCACGGTAGATACCCTTCGGGAATGGGAGACATTCCGGCGGAATCTCTTCTTCCGAGGGGCTCTCGAGAATCCGGATGATTATGTACTTCCGACACCTGCAGGCGAAATGCACGTAGGGCTCCTAGTGGAAGCGCTACAACGGATACTGAACTCGGCAGGAGTTCAACAGGACTCTGTTACCGCAGTCATGCCGAAGCGCCGCGTCAGTCTACGAATGCGAATGGTCGAAGTAATTCGTAGGGTTGGGAAGTATCCCGAGGGGTTAGAATTTGGGCTATTGTTCGAACTCCCATGTCCACGATATGAGATTGTCTTAACATTTCTGGCACTTCTCGAATTGCTAAAGCTCGGCAAGATAAAGGCTGAGCAAGAATCACCCCTAGCAACAATTAATCTATTTCACATTGAGAGCCATTCCGAATGAAAGTGACCGCACACCTCGAAGCACTGTTATTTGTTGCAGGCGAGCCTCTTCCCTCTAAAGATTTAGCACGTGCGCTGCAGTTGGAAGAATTTGAAATTCCGGCGCTCATATCCCAGCTTCAGGAGGATCTACAAGAGCGCAAAAGTGGTCTCCAGGTACTTCATATTGGTGGAGGCTTTCAACTTTCAACTGTCCCAGAGTGTGCTGAAACTATAGCTCGGTTGTTGGCCAGAGGTTCCAACAAACTTTCACGTCCTGCCCTTGAGACCATTGCCATCATTGCTTATCGACAGCCAATCACTCAACCAGAAATTGAAGCGGTGCGCGGAGTGTCCGTAGGTGGCGTCGTTAAGACTCTACTGGACCGCAAACTCATCCAGGAGGCGGGAAGAAAACAAGCCCTTGGACGTCCCATCCTCTACACGACAACACCGGAATTCCTACATTATTTTGCCATTGGTGATATATCGGAGCTTCCTTCTCTGGAAGGAATTATGGATGGAGATGTAAAACCAGTGTCCCCTCCTCCGGATAACTCTCTACAATTGACGACGGACGAACTTGAAAGCGCAGAAGAATTACTGGAAGAGGACATCGCGGAGGATTCAGAGCAAAATACATCAGAATAAGGTTGAAGGTTCTTCTGCTTCAACGAGTTCATCGTCCAGACCGAATTCAGTTTTTCCCGTCGCCAACATCGTAGCAATATAGGGTCTGCACAAGCCACACCCAGTGCTACATCCCGTCAACTCTGCGACCTCATCTACGGTACTCAAATTATTGGCTTTCGCCAATAATTTGAGATTGTAGAAGTTGGTTCGATAACATATGCATGCGGTTACTTGATAGCCCATCTCTAATCCCTTGTGAAATTTGTGTCTTTCACGTTGTCTTGCTTTGACCCTTTAACATGACCGTCGAGGTAGGCTATGTCTGCAACTCCATTGGAACTTACTGTCTTGTTAGAAGCATTGATGATCTTTCGGCTATCAACATGCCGGAAATCGACCGTAGGATCCCCGTACCATCCCGAGGGTGGATCGATATATGGTGTCTCTACCATTGTGCCATCCCCACCATACCATGGAAGATTAACATAACCGCTGTCAGCAAACAATACTTTGTCTGAACTGCCGCTAAAGGCTGCCAAAGAAGCAGGGTTGGCTGGCGGCCAATTATAGGTTAAATAATAGTCTGAGCCTACGTACCCGTAGTTATAGCCGTATCCATTACCATCACCGAATTTGCTTTTGCCGGTCCAACTCGCGCACTTTTGCACTTGGTGATTTCTCATATACGGAAACAAAAGCCCCTTTGACTTGTCCCAGGTTCTGTTGGCGGTTCCGCAGTTTGCAACGCACACACCAAACCAGTAAGTGAGACCATCAGAGTACTGTGCCAATGGAAATACCTCATCGGAGTCTTGAACATACATCAAAGTTGCCAGTGACAACTGCTTTAGATTCGATTGGCAACTAGCTTGACGTGCTTTTTCCCGTGCGCTAGCAAACACAGGAAACAGAATTGCAGCAAGTATTGCAATAATAGCAATAACCACTAACAACTCAATCAGTGTAAAACCCTTTATTCTCGACATTTTCATCATCTCTCTCCATTCCGTTAGTTCTTGTGACTAAACAAGTCTGTGCGAGATGAGACGGCAATTCAGGCACAAAAAAACCATCCTAACTAGGATGGATATGATTGGACCGGACTGATTTGCAAGAGATTCAACACCTGCTAGCAGTTTACCATCACACCCTTTTCTCGCGAAGGGACATTGAGATTCACTGTAGGCGGGCATTCGGACTTGCTTCCTAAGAAACTTACCGCAGCGGGACTGTGCCGGACTTTCACCGGCTTCCCCCAAACAAGGTTATGGCACTTCCATAACTCCTACAGCTACACTATTAAGTTGGGTACGACTTACAACAATCTAAGTATATAGGTTTTGCGAACTGTCGTCAAGTAACATTATTACCGAACCATTTCTACTCTTAAGACGAAGTTCACCTTTATTCGAAAGACTGTGGTAACCCAAATCCCAGCTATAAGCATTATTAACTAAATCCTAAAGGCGATCTGTCGACGCTGATTCCAAGCTTATTAACCGTCCTATTGGATACTGGTACTTGGGGCGGAGTGTTTTCTCGACATTGCCTATTGACCGTGTTATAATTCACCATCCAAAACATTTCTCAAACGGAGCTACAGAATGGCTGGAACCACAGTAACCCCTAACACCGGACGTAAATTCAGGTTAATTCTCAGAGAAGGTGGAACTGCCCGAGAGATGGGCGGGGATGCAGCCGCAGTCGGAGTGCAGATTGTAGATAAAGTTTTTACTGAAGCTCTAGACGCAGGTGCGTCTGATATCCACCTCCAGCCGGAACGTAATCAGATGCGCATACGCCTCCGAATTGACGGACAGATGCATCAATTGGGAAGTTTCAATAACGACCACGCTTCCGCGGTACTTGCCCGGTTGAAGCTAGCGGCTTCAATGCACATTGACGAACGGCGTCAGGCACAAGACGGTCGTATTGATATGGAATATTCAGGCAGACGGTTCAGCGCCCGTGTATCTATTCTTCCTTCGCTTAATGGCGAGAAGGTCGTTATGAGACTTCTCGATCCTGCCAGCGTACGAATTGATATCTCCATTCTGGGTATGCCCCCGGACGTTCAACAACACTGGCTACGATCAATTCAGACACCATACGGAATGATCATTGTTACAGGTCCAACGGGTTCCGGAAAGACTTCAACGCTCTACGCAACTCTTAACAAACTCGATCGTGCCAAACGAAACATTGTCACGGTTGAAGACCCGGTCGAATACGAATTTCAAGACAATATTACTCAGGTTCAAGTCACCGACAAAATGGGATTTGCCAAGGTGATGCGTTCGTTCCTTCGCCAGGACCCTGATGTCATGATGGTTGGAGAAATGCGAGACCCTGAATCCCTTCACATCGGAATTCAAGCAAGTCTAACAGGTCACCTTGTTCTGACAACGCTTCACACAAACAACGCTGTCGAAACACTAGGTCGTATGATAGACATGGGTGGCGAACCTTATCTTATCGCTTCTACGGTAGTCTGCATCTTGGGGCAGCGACTGGTCCGTGTAATTTGTCCTCAATGCAAAGAGGCATATACACCCAATGAAGAAGAGCTCTTTGCGCTGAATCTCACACCGAAAGAGGCAGCAAACAAGACATTCTATCACGGTCGAGGATGCAACAATTGTCGCAACAGTGGATATAAGGGGCGTGTTGGTGTGTTTGAGCTCTTGATGAACACTCACAAGATTCGCCAGATCATCGCGAGTGGTGCTTCTATGCAGAAACTCGCTGCGGCAGCAAAAGCTCAGGGAATGCGCACCATGCTTGAGGACGGAATGGATAAAGTATTCCGTGGGGTAACCACCCCTAGCGAAGTCATTCACGCTGTCTACACAAGTGCCGGAATGGATCTGTCCGACATGGCTGAATCTGGGGAGGAAGATGACGACACTACTGAAGATGAAGGTGAAGAAGAGTAAACATATTGCCCAATTACCACCGTATTCCCTGCCAATAGCGGCAGGGAATTTTCATTTGATGCAGGCAAATTCGCAAAACAGAACGAATATTATATCAATCAACATTCACGCAACGGAGATATGAATGACCGACAATTGTGATGCCCTTACTGATGCTTATGCCCTGTCCCCGGAAAAGGTATCCCAATACAACAATAGTGGTCATATCTTGCTTCCAAACGTCTGTCCTGCCAACGAAATCGCGAAGTGGAGAAGTGAAATTCTCCGAGCCACAATGGAACGAAACAATGAAACTCGGCCACTCAGCGAACGCGACACTTACGGCAAAGCATTCCTGCAGGTTATGAACCTGTGGGTTCATGATAAAACCGTCAGCGAATTTACGCTCGCAACACGGTTCGCGGGTATTGCGGCAAAGCTAATGGGTGTTTCTGGAGTTCGACTTTACCACGATCAGGCATTATTCAAAGAACCACATGGTGGGCATACTCCGTGGCACCAAGACCAATACTATTGGCCGATGGACACGGATAACTGCATTACTATGTGGATGCCACTGGTGGATGTCAGCGAAGAGATGGGTACGATGACTTTCGCAAGTGGATCGCATCGTAAAGGGTTTCTCGGTCATATGGAAATCTCTGACAAATCTGAGCAGCACTTCAGAGATATGGTCAGCAAAAAGGGATACAACCTAACGCACAGTGGAGCCATGAAAGCAGGCGATGCAACTTTTCATTCTGGCTGGACTCTCCATAGTGCTCCCGGGAACAGCACGGACACAATGCGTGAAGTAATGACAATCATCTATTATGCCGATGGCGCCAGAATCAACCCACCCGATAACCCCAATCGGCAACGAGATCTCGAAACATGGTTTCCCGGACAGAGCGCTGGCGACCTTGCAGCGTCACTTATCAACCCTCTAGTGTATGGAGAGTGAATAGAGTGATTCGGTCCCACTTGATCGCTTCGGTCTTTTGCTTATCAGCAACTGTGATAAGTTCTTGTCAGTTAATAAGGGCAGACGATAATGGTCCGTTCAAGGGCCCAGTTTCCATCCGTAATTCCCGCCCATATAACCTGCTCTTCATGCAATTTCGCCCTGAATTGCCAGATATTATTTCACCGGGTCAAGTTCGCGCATCTGCTCAACTGGACTTAATTAATAACATGCTTGCGCCTGCAAACTATGGTGCAATTAAGGTTCTGGAAGATAATGAAATTGACAGAATTGCGCTCAGTTGGAGTAAGGGCCTCGCACACAAATCTGAGATCAGCTTTTTCGTTCCGATACTCTATCGCAATGGCGGGGTGCTGGATGAAATTATGAATTCGTGGCATAAGTTCTTAGCAATTCCAGCCACCCAAGACAATCCGGCGGGTAGAACGTCCTTTGCACCTTATCATAGTAACTTGTTTCTAACAGATTCAAGTGGCAAAGTAATTGTTAATCAAGGTAATGCATTTGGCCTTGGAGACGTTTCCGTAAGCTGGAAACGATCTTTGCTGAGCTCGCCGCGAGCAGGAGTGGCCGCAAGAGTTGCACTAAAGCTGCCGACTGGTAGTTCTGGCTTACTTTTGGGAAGCGGCTCCGCGGACTTGGGAGTTGACCTCGATATCCGGTATCGAACCGGTCGAGATATACAGTGGTTTGCTAACCTTGGCTATTTGGTTTCGTCCGGTGCCAACCCGATTCCCAACATGCGGAAACACATGACCCAATATGTATTCGGCGCCGAATTTGCGTCTAACAGGCGTGATAGTTACATTGCTCAGATTGATGGCAATTCCATTGCAGTGTGGACAGGGCATCCCTTTGC
>CAISOI010000191.1 GCA_903886985.1 uncultured Chthonomonas sp. | reverse complement strand
CCTCTATGGTCAAGATTCAGCGCGACGCACTTTCCGCTTCGCTCGCCCTGGAGGGAGCAACTCCACCCATAAGAAACCTCAACTCTCCCGAGAATTGTTATGTTTGCAAAAAGGACTATACCGAGGTCCATTTTTTCTATCACTATCTTTGCCCGGATTGTGCCGCATATAACTATCAAATGCGCGACCTCCATGCGGATCTACGGGGGCGAACTGCACTGATTACCGGCGGACGCGTAAAGATCGGTTTCCAAACCGTTCTCCGACTGTTGCGGGATGGCGCCAATGTGATAGTTACAACACGGTTTCCCGCTTCGGCCGCCATTCGTTTCGACGAGGAGCCCGACGCATCCGACTGGCGGAATCGCCTGAGAATATATGGGCTGGATCTACGGAATATCCCTGTTGTGGAAGAATTTGCCCAAAACATGTTGGCGCACGAACCCGCCATCGACATCCTAATTCACAATGCCGCGCAGACCATCCGGCGGCCGGGCGGCTTCTATCAGAACCTGATCGATCAAGAGCAACACCCCGAACGAACTCTCTCAATTACTGCACGCAGCCTGGTTGCCCAGGGCGCGCCTTCAACACTGGCAGTTTCGGATAGCTCGGCACTTCTGCCGGGAGTCATCGCCGGAGTGAAGGATGTTTTGCCGGCAGATCGCCTGCACGACAATGAGGAACTCGCGGATTCCAGAAATATTAACAGCTGGTTGCTGCGAATGGATGAAGTCGGCGCTCAGGAGATGTTGGAAGTCCAACTTGTTAATTCCGTTGCGCCATTTCTGCTAAACAGCCGGCTGAAACCGCTGTTGATGCGGTCCCCTTTTGAACGCCGATTTATCGTAAATGTCTCGGCAATGGAAGGACAGTTTTATCGGCACAAGTCGCCGTACCATCCTCATACCAATATGGCAAAAGCCGCTCTGAACATGATGACTCGAACCTCCGGCGATGACTATGCCAAGGACGGTATCTATATGAATAGTGTAGATACCGGCTGGGTCACCGAAGAGAACCCCGGCGACCGACGTATCCACAAGCAGGAGAACCTCGGTTTCTTCCCACCTTTGGACATTATCGATGGCATGGCGCGCATTTACCATCCCATTGCGGAAGGTATTAATAGTCCCGAAAAGCCGATCTACGGGAAGTTCCTAAAAGATTATTCCGAGTGCAAATGGTAAGAATTAGACGGCTAACATTCAACAAGTAATTCTCGTAAGCACTATCAACGAACTTCGACAGAGAAATCCTTATGCCAATACAATCCCGAATGCCCGCACTCTTTATTGGTCATGGAAATCCCATGAACGCAATAACGGACAATCATTGGAGCCGCGCTTTTCAATCCCTGGGACAAGAGCTGCCCACTCCCAAAGCAGTACTGGCAATTTCTGCTCATTGGTATGTGCCGGGGACCTTCACGACCGGAAACGACCAGCCGGAAACCATTCATGATTTTGGCGGATTTCCACGCGAACTCTTTCAGGTCCAATATCCCGCACCGGGCGAAACTCAACTAGCCAAAGAGGTTGTTGATCTTCTGGGGAAACATGGAGCAGCCGTCCGCTTCGATTGGGGATTGGATCATGGAACTTGGAGTGTCCTCTGCCACATGATGCCAAAAGCGGATATCCCCGTCATCCAACTGAGCATTGACCGAGATCTTCCGTTCACTGAATATGCGGAAATCGGTCGTGCAATCTCCGGTCTCCGCGAAGAGGGCGTAATGATCATCGGCAGTGGGAACATTACTCACAATCTCAGAGATGCCTTTAGCCGCATGACTTCCGGAGATGGTGCTACTCCTGATTGGGCAAGAGCATTCGATGAAGATGTCGCATCTGCCATCACCCAACACGATGTAACGTTTCTTAGCCGTGCCAGCGAAACCCAGTCGGGCAGAATTTCCCACCCTACCTGGGATCACTATGTTCCACTGCTCTATGTTATGGGTGCCGTCGGGCAGGCTGAAGAGGTGCGATTCCCAATTACTGGCTTCGATATGGGGTCACTTTCTATGCGCGCCGCGCTCTTCGGTTAGAAATCCACCATCAAGTGATACAATTCCCATAACTTATGGGAATTACATTTACGCGCTCCATCCCAACTAAAGAGAGCCTTACCTCCATCTGGCGCGCATCTGTCGCCGGTCTCATTGCGTTTGCAGCTATCCTCTATATTGGTTGTTTCGGTGGCGAGAAGGTTTGGGACGACCATATCCTGCTGGATGGCTCCGCAATTGGCGGCGGCGATTCTCTTCTACACTGCTTTAATCAGCAGTTTATGTACAACTACTATCGCCCGTTGGTCTCCGCATCTTTCTATGTAGAAAATCGAGCCTTTGGTGGACGGCTCGTTGGCTACCATCTGGTTAGTCTGGCATTTCACCTCCTGACAGTCTATTTCGTTATCGGCCTCACCAACACGTTGACCCGCAACAGACGCTCTGCACTGCTTGCAGGATTGTTCTTTGCAATTCAACCTGTCCAGGTGAGCGCGACAGCGTGGCTCGGGGGCAGAACCGATGCAATGGCATGCTGCTGGTCCGCACTCTTCGGATGGATGATCTTAAAGACTCTAGAGGAGCGCGGAATTTCTCGGTTCCGCTACATCGCTTTAGCATCGCTCGCATTTCTGCTCGCGATATTTACCAAAGAACAAACGTTGGCACTTCTACCATTGGTACCGATGGTCTTCTATTTCCACTCCTCAAAGACTGACCGAGCCCGACTCGCAGGGAGTATCTGGTCCTCCATACCATTTGTGATCATCGCCGTTCTATTTATCGTGATCGGTTCTCAGGTCGGTCTACCACATCCTAATGGCATCCAATATTCAACTTCCCAACGGTTGGAGTTCATTGGTAATGCCGGCTGGCACTATCTCCAACTATTAACACTTCCCGGACCACTCTCTCTCCACGCAATCGGTTTCTCCGGGATGGAGAGCGGGCTGACTTGGAGAGTCGTCGTTGGGCTTGGGGTCCTGTTCTTAACACTTGCGGTGTTTCTGTTTAGTCTCAAAAGGGATCGCACACTGGCATTCTGCTTAGGATGGATTATGCTTTCGCTCGTTCCTGTTCTAAATCTGATTCCCGCCCCGTTTCTTCTATTGGGTCCTTATCGGGCGGCACTTGCTGGGATAGGTGCGTCTGTACTATTTGGATATGGTGTCAGCCATGCGATCGGGCTTATTGATACGACTTCGCCGAGACGACCAACTATTAGGACAGCAGTATTTGTTGGGCTGTCCGGTCTGCTGATACTCTGGCACACAGCAGTGACACTCCCCGAGACACTCCGTTGGCGAAATGAGGAGCAGGTCTTTCGCAATTTCTTGGCTTCCGACCCTAAGAACATCATGATGCTTCAAACCATGGGCGTAAAGCATCAGTCCTTAGAAAGACATCATGCCGCAGCAAGTTCATTTGAGACTGCACTTGATCAAGTCTTTGGGGCGAACTGGAGTGATGCGGATCAATCACTATCCCACATGCAATCTGGCACACGTGAATACAATCTTGTGCGCCAATTTCAAGGGGGCGATGATGATCCTTCCCATTGGGTTGGCAAGACCTATTGCCTGCTAGGGGAGTCGTATTTCAAACTTGATCGTTTGGAAGAATCAGAAAAGATGTTCCATGCAGCAGAGAAATTTGACCGAGGATTTGTCCATATTCATACGGGACTTGGTGGTCTTTACGAGAGCCAAAACAAGTTCGAACTCGCGATGACCGAATTTCGAACAGCAATTGATTTAGACCCAAAGAACGTATATGCAATTAGCCACCTTGCGAAACTGCTTGCCGAAGCCAAACGGTTTCGGGAATCTACAGCGTATTATGAACGCTGGGTAGCCCTCGAACCTGCATCCAAGGCTGCGCAAGACTCGCTGACCTACACAAAGGCCGAGTTGGCGAAATATGGTAACTAATAATATACAAAGCCGTGAAGTACACTATAACTGCTAAGAACTGAGAACGCAAAAATCGTTCAGGATTGATAAATATATGCCAACGGTAAACCATTCCAACAATAAACGTGAACATGAATATGAAGACACTGGCTCACCCTATGCCGTAAATCTTGGTACCGCCTTTGGTATACCTATTCGACTCCATTTCACCTTTCTTCTGTTGCTCCTCTATTTTGCTTTCACAGGGTCTGGACCCGGCAGATGGTATGGTCTCATTTTTGTGATGATCCTCTTTGGATGCGTTGTGTTGCACGAGTTGGGACACAGCGTTGTTGCTCAAAGGTTTGGTGTTGAGGTCAGTGAAATTGTCCTCTATCCCATCGGCGGGGTTGCTCGCCTTGAAAGAATGCCAAAACCAAAAGAGGAATTCTGGATTGCACTGGCGGGGCCCGCGGTCAATCTTGTTATTGCATTGCTGATCTATATCTATCTCGTCATCCGGCATACGGGCTCTTCGCTGGTCATATTCAATCTTGCCGGGCAACACTGGTGGCAATCACTTCTCACGTTTAATCTCGTGATGATCGCTTTCAATATGATCCCTGCGTTTCCAATGGATGGCGGACGAGTCTTACGCTCTATTTTGGCAATGAAAATGGATGAATACAGGGCCACCCAAATCGCATCGACCATCGGTCAATTGCTGGCGTTTGTGTTTGCTTTCGTCGGAATATTGAACGGTACATGGCCGCTGCTGTTCATTGCGTTCTTTGTGTTTATCGGAGCCGGTCAGGAAGCCACTGCAGTGCGTGGTAAAACTCTGTTGCAAGGTCTCACAGTGCGAGAAGCGATGGTTACGGAGTATGTAACTCTGCCATCAGGGGCGACGCTGGCTGAGGCGCGCGACATGTTGCTTCATAGCTCACAGACGGAGTTTCCAATCGTCAACGGAGATCAGGTGCTGGGTGTGTTGTCCAGAAATGCATTACTTCAGGGACTTGCATCGGTCGGCGAGACAAGCTATGTTGCGGGATCAATGGATCGAGAATTCCCGACCGCAGAGCCGAACGAAGAGCTGGAAGATATCGCGATGGAAATGCAGACGGGAGAAACCGGCTGCGTTCTCGTCATGGACCAGGACCGGCTGGTTGGCATGATCACCAAAGAGAATATTGCGGAACTTCTGATCATTCGTCAGATTATGCGCCGTACAGAAACCGCCAGATCATAAAATAATCCGCGCTCAGCAGAAGTTGCCGAGCGCGGACCATTTTACATCCCCGTAATTTAGCCCGTAGTTAACTCAGACTGTGATTTGCTCTTAAGCTATTTTGAGCGGAGCCACTTACCAATCTCCATTGCAGATGCGTTAGTCTCAGATTGGTTTAAATCCCCACCAACAGCTTTGATAGAAGATCCCACCGTATCCATACTAAATCCCGCATTGCGATTGAAGAACATCAACCTCGACGGAGAAGTCAAGATTGCGGCCGTTTTGAAATCACCCGTTCTGCGAAGACCCGGCGCATAGCTCTTTTCGATATATCCATTGTCGTCTGTCGGCAACCCAGCCAGGTCCACAACGGCGCGACCACTCTTCAGCCCACCCGGAACAAGCGCCGCTCCAAGCAGTGCAACAGGCGCTCCATCCCCAAGCCCGATAATGTCCGTTCGATTGCTGCCCGTTGCCTTATACTCTGCAGCAGCATTGACAACATGCTGAACGTTGTCACCAAGTGGTGTGCGGTTATAACAGGTGAAAAACGCATTCCACAAGTTAATCTTTGGACCCGTACCTACAACAAACGTCTCAACTTTTGCATATCCGCCGGCTTGAAGATTTCGCTCCAACTCCGAAGCCTTCATCTTGTTCGCGCTGTCGGTTACAATTACGGCAGTCTTACTACCGCCGCGAGTTCCTATGGTATGCCCAGTAGGTGTAGTCACAAAGAGTGACTGCTTCAATGCTGCTCCATAGGTCGCACGGAAAGAGTCAAGACCAATTCGATTTTGTGGCAGATAGCTTGTCAATCGAGTCGATGCTTCTTCTTCCATCGATCTTATCAACGCTTCTTCTTTCAACGCGTTGGATGGCATCGGATTCTTGACACTCCACGCTCGCATCTTTGTGAGATCGACGGTAAACGGTGTTTCGCGGTAGTGTTCCGCATTATTATCGTTCTGGAACCACTTTCCAAACCATGCTGCCATAGCCTCACGGCTTTCCACGTTGTAGTTGTGCTGATAGTTAAATTGATGAACCGCAGTTTTGTCGCCTGCTCCATAAAGGTCATAGACCTTTTTGATGGTCGGCCACTCTTCTGTCGGATTCTTGGATGACCAGTCTCCAGTTGCAGCTACCAACAGCAGAGGACGTGGGGCCATCACCGCCGCAACTTCCACATTGTCGGTGCCGACGCGCAGACCGGGACCATTTTCGCATAGGCATCCACCCTGCATATAGGCAGAAACCATATTTACAGGCACGGCAACCTTAATGCGCTCGTCGACCGCCGTCAGAAGAAATGTCTGGGATCCACCACCAGAAGCGCCCGTTGCCCCAATGCGTGATTTATCAACAATGGAAAGGCTTTCAAGATAGTCTGTTACCCGAATACTATTCCATATCTGGAGCCCCATCTCACTGACACCCCAAAGCCAGGGTTTCAGGTCCTTGGTGAAGGTCATATGCTCAACTTGATTAGTATCGTTGTATCCAACCGCATCGTATGCAAAACAGATCATTCCGTGGCGGGCAAGGTTAATTCCAATAGAGACGAGATTTCCTCGTCCCGCACCCATCTTCCCAGCCGGGTCTGCCTTTGGTACATCCGGCTGCATTTCAAGTCGACCATTAACCCAGTGTCCATGCGGATTGACAATGGCAGGAAATGGTCCCTTCTTGCCCTTTGGAACATATAGATTGCCGCATAGATAAAACCCGGGTCGAGACTCTAAAACCACATTCCAAATCGTGAGGTCGGGCAGTTCGTACTTGCTGGTAACCTTCGCATTTAAAGGAGTCTTATCTGGGAACGGAAACAGCCCTGCACTAAACAAAATCTGCTGTTTGATCTCCGCTCGACGTGTCTGCCACTGACCGAGCGTTGAAGGAGGGGTCATGATATGATGAGTATCAAGGTCGCGTGCTTTGTCTTGCACTATTCCTTCGACAAAATACTTTGGAGCAGGATTGCCATTTGCCGCGTGGTTTGCCCCAACGGCAGCTAATCCAGTCAATAGTCCTATCACTGCTAATCGGTTTGTCTTCAATTTGACCTCCGTCGGTGGAGTGTGATGGCGCGATTAAATCGCACTTACGATATATATTGTGCTACAAGTCCCAACCAGATTTAGTCCGTTTCCCCATACGAGCACCGTTATTTGCGTCCACAATTGCATACATATATGCAATCGCCGCAACCAAAGCAAAGAATGCCATGGGCGCAGAAATGCTGCGGCCGACAGGATGCCCAATGGGTGTCCAAAAAAGCACGGAAAGACTTCCAAAAACCATGCACGCCAGCACAATTCCTTTTATGACCTGTCCATTGTAGACCTGACCAGCACCCGGGAATAGGGCAGTAAAAAATATTGCGACAATTGGGTTTCTCGGAATATACTCCGAACGTAATATCTCTATTTCACGATTTTGCAGAAGCATTAATTCTGCATATTTCTTCTCAACCGAGGCACGTTTTGCATCTGCTTTAATGGCAGTTTCGTACACATAGAGCGCGTCATCTACTCGCCCAAGTGACTGCATAATGTCGCCAAATATTTCGAGTGCAGAAGCATCTTGGGGAACCAACTCGATTGCCGCACGACACTCCTGCTCCGCTTCCTGAAACTTTCCCCTTCGGCGTGCAATATTTGCGGATGTTAGTTTTCGGTCTGCTTCCATACGCTCTGCGGGTGTCGAAGTACGAAATTCGGGTAGTCGAATAGTCGGTTTGGGGACATAGGCTTTACTGGGTGGAATAATCGCCCCGGGAGAGTCGATCATCGCCCTGATGTCGTCTTCGGTTTTCCGTTTGTTTCCCTGCTTGTTTTTGGCAGCCGCAGCACCGGCGGCAGCCGCATTGAGATTAACTAGGCGTTTGATTTCGTCTGCCGGAACTCCGCGCTTCGCGAGTTGTGATGCCAATTCCTTATCCGGGTCCAATTGGTTTAGCTGCGGTTCAATGGGCCTCGGCACTGCCTGAGTTTTCTCTTGAACCATCGGCGATTGCGGTGCCTGAATTGGGGTCATAGGATAGGCAGGTGTTTGGTTAATCGGTGTTGCTGCGACTGGAGGGGTAACTGCAGTGGTTTTGTCATTTACAGCAGCGAGGTCAGAATCGTAAACTTGGCGCAATGTTGGGCTGAGCAAGACACGACTCGCCTCAGCAATCAATGCTGCCATTCCAGACTGTGCACCTTCGACGGCGTAGAGCCGCCCAAGTTCTTCTGCCCGCTTCTCAATTTCAGCGTGAGAAGCGGAAGGCTGCAGTCCTAAAACATCATAATGGTTTGGAACAGCCATATCCGCAGAAATTAATCCTCACACAAGAATCAGTTGACTGCACCCTCAGGTACAGGCAGATCCAGAGGTACGACAGGAGCATCCTCCCAGAACTTCTCCAGATCGTAATACTCTCTCTGTTCTGGCTCCATTACATGGACAACGACATCGCCATAATCCATTAAAACCCAAAGTGCTGCGTCATATCCTTCGACGCGAATACCGCCCATACCTTCATGCTTCATGCCTTCAACAACACTATCCACAATAGTTCTAATATGCGTTGAGCTGGATCCACTGCAGATAAAGAAATAATCCGTCATCATTGTCAGGCCGCGTAGATCAAGCAGCGTCATGTCTCGCGCCATCTTGGAATCGGCAATTTCAACTATCAACTGTGCCTTTTCTTCCGTAGTCATCTATTCAATTGTTCTCCCAAATCGTTATACATAGCACCTTAGTATGCGGTGAGTCGGGTGATAAGTCAAGTTTTGTGAACAGCTCAGCCAAGTCATTGGCTTTTCCTTCCCACGTTTCAACGTCCACTATTAATCGGCATTGCCTGTAATCATCCACTTTTCAAGCTCCGCCAGCTGCAATTCCCACTATACAAACCCGTTACTTTACACAAGTTACTATGTCAAAATCTGGTAACGCCCGAGCCGCAAACATCGACGTTTCTTCCTGGCGAATAATCTTGGTCCTTGAAAGATAGTCTGCATGGAGCGTTCGCCCCTTCAAAACCTTATTGCCGCCGGTGTCTCTGTCACACTCTTAGTTGGCGCGAGCGCATTCAGTTGGTCAGGCACATCGCCAAAATCTGAAGCCCCTCCGACTCGTGCCGCGCTCAACCAACGTTTTTCAAACGAGATTCAACCGATCCTCAAAGGTTATTGTAATGGTTGCCACGGTAACAGTAAACCTGCCGCCCAACTCAATCTGACCAAATTCACCGACTTGAGCACTGTGATCAGTGAATTCCCACACTGGTCACTCCTGATGGATAGAGTCTCAACAAAAGAGATGCCGCCGGAAGGCGCCCGCAAATTATCCGATGCTCAAAGAACCACCGTTGTTAAATGGATTCGGGATGTTCGCAAGTTTGGAGCCAATCGTAATGCGGGAGATCCCGGCCCAGTGCTCGCGCGCAGACTAAGTAATGCCGAATACGATTACACCATACGTGACCTTACCGGTGTCGATTTGCGACCGACAAAGGAGTTTCCCGTTGACCCGGCTAACCCCGAAGGCTTTGACAATTCGGGTGAATCCCTGACGCTTTCTCCCGCGCTGATGAAGAAATACGCACAGGCCGCCAAGGATATATCCGAACATCTTGTACTCACGTCCACAGGGTTGGAATTCGCATCCCATCCGGTATTGGCGGAAACAGATCGAGACAAATATTGTATTCTTCGCATCGTCGATTTCTATCGCAAACAACCCACAGATTATGCCAATTACTTCTACGCCGCATGGCAGTACAAGAACCGAATCGCTCTCGGCAATCCATCGGCAACGCTTCAATCCATAGTTGCTTCAGCAAAAGTTAGTCCTAAATATCTGGAATCTGTCTGGGCGGCGCTTAACGATACTTCCGTCACTGTGGGGCCTATAGCAACTCTCAAAGAACGATTCAATAAGCTGCCCGCTGCCACTGCCACCAACCAATCAGAAGTGCGAGCCGCATGCGCAACTATGAGGGATGGCATTGTCGCACTGCGAAAGAAGTTGGCATGGAAATTTAACAACCTTCGGGTCCCGCGTGGATTTTCCGACGGCGGCCAATGCTTTGTGCTTTGGAAGGACCTCGAGTATGCCTCTCATCGCAGGTCTTTGGACCCAAGCAAACTCCAGGCAGGCGGTCAACCCACGCAAAGAACAATTCCGGGCAGACGAAATCAACCTCCCAAAACCGTTATTGACCCTGCCGATCCAGACTTAACCATCCCAAAAGACGAGTCGCTGCGAACGCCTTATATCGCCTCTTTCCAGAAATTTTGCACACTCTTTCCAGACGCGTTTTATATCGCAGAACGTGGCCGAATGTTTGTGGATGATCCGGGTGACAAGGGCAGATTGTTGACCGCAGGTCTGCATAACTCCATGGGTTATTTCCGTGATGATGCGCCCCTCATGGAACTCATACTCTCCGATTCCGACCGTCAAAAACTAAACGCCATGTGGCTCGATTTTGATATGGTGGCGTTTGTACCAGAGAGAATGCACTCCGAATTCTTTGTCTACGAACGTGCTGAATCGGCAACTATTACGGATCCAGAATTTAACTTTGCGCGAGCCGAAGACAAGGAAGCTCTCTCGGACGCCAAAATAAAACTCCTCGGAGACCTATACCTCGCGAAGGCGAAGCGCAATGGTGGCGAACCGATGGCGCTAAAGGCAATTGAGGATCACTTTAAGCGGGTATCGGTTAATATTCGTTCGGCAGAACGCTCCAGAATTGCCGCCGAACCAGTGCACAGAGTGGCGCTCCTCGATTTCGCGCGTCGCGCCTACCGTCGACCGCTCTCACCAGCGGAAAAGAGTGATCTTATTGGTTTCTATCAAACATTGCGCCGCAAAGAAGGACTTACGCACGAGGACGCCATACGCGACTCTGTCGTAAAAATCCTGATGTCCCCCAAATTTCTGTTCCTAATGGATACTGCGTCCAACGTTGAAGGGCAATCGGGAGCAACCGTACAGACCGCCAGCTACACTCAGCGACCACAATCCCAGCGACCACAAACCCAACTAGGCGGAATTGAGCCCTTATCAGAATATGCCCTTGCCAGCCGATTGAGCTATTTTCTCTGGTCCAGCATGCCGGATAACGAGCTTCTAGCGCACGCGGCGGCAAAAGACCTGCATCGCCCAGAGGTGCTGCTTTCCCAAACTCGGCGCATGTTGAAAAGCCCACGGGTACGTGCGCTGGCGCTGGAATTTGGCGGCAACTGGCTCGATTTCCGACGCTTCGAAGAACATAATGCCGTCGATCGTGATCGCTTCACCAGTTTCGATAACGAACTTCGAAAATCCATGTTTGAAGAGCCCATCCATTTTCTGGTCGATACTTTCCAATCCGATCGCTCCATCCTAGAAATGTTGTTCGGCAAATACACCTTCGTCAACGAACCTTTGGCGCGATACTATGGGATCAACAGTCACAAATTTGTGGGCGACGAGTGGATTCGCGCGGATGATGCCGATAAAGTCGGACGTGGCGGATTTCTGCCAATGGCAGTTTTCCTGACCAAGAACTCACCCGGTCTCCGAACCAGCCCGGTCAAGCGCGGCTACTGGGTCGTCAAGCGGGTTCTTGGGGAGACTATCCCACCACCGCCTGCGGTCGTCCCGGAACTCCCAAAGGACGAAAGCAAGATGGGCGACCTCACATTGCGACAAGCCCTCGCCAAACACCGAGAGAATCCCGCCTGTGCAGGCTGTCATGCAAGGTTTGATTCCTATGGTTTGGTTTTCGAAGGCTATGATCCGGTCGGTCAGCGACGAGATCGCGACCTCGGTGGACGATTGGTGGACAGTAAGGCACCGTTCCCCGGTGGCACCGAGCGCACAGGCATCACGGGCTTGCAGGACTTCATTCGAGAAAAGCGACAAAAGGACTTTGTCGACACTTTTAGCCGTAAAATGTTATCCTATGCTTTGGGACGCGGGCTTCAGATTTCTGATGACACGACCCTCCAAACGATGGAGAAACGACTTGCGGCATCGGGCTACAGATTTAGCAGTATCGTAGAGACCATTGTGACAAGCCGACAATTCCAAAATCGGCGCTCTTTTGCAACCTTAGCGAGGAACCAGTAATCATGTCAAATCAACAAGACCAACCACAATCTCCCATCTCTCGACGCATCTTTCTGCGCGGTGCCGGCGTTGCGGTTGCATTGCCATGGCTGGAATCTCTGCCGGTTTGGGGCGCTTCTTCTGTTGCATCCAATGCGTCAAACGCATCAAATGGGCCGTCCGAAACTCCGAAACGATTTATAGTACAGTTCATGGGTACAGGAATTAGCCCCGGCAACTGGTGGGCAAAAGGCGAAGGCGCAGGCATGGAACTCAGCCCAAGCCTAACCGCCCTGGACCCATTTAAGTCAAAGTTAAACGTCATCAATGGTCTCTTTAACAAACCCTCCACCGGAGTGGGAATTCACCCGGGAATGACCGGAAATATCCTTTCCGGTATGCCGCTCACGCGTGGCACAGTGCTGCATGGAGGTATCAGCGTAGATCAGGTATTGGCGCAGCGACTGGGACAAAATACCGTGCAGCCCAGCCTCGTTCTTGCCTGCGAACAACCTCTCACCGGATACCATGAATCGAATTTCTCCATGGCATACAGTTCGCATATCTCGTGGCAGACCGCCGATTCTCCCGTTCCAACAGAAGTCTATCCATCTCTCGCGTTCGACAGCCTTTT
>CAISOI010000190.1 GCA_903886985.1 uncultured Chthonomonas sp. | reverse complement strand
TTGGGTTTATATCGGGTGTAGATGTGACCGAATCAAAGGCTGAGAGTGTGTTTGAGATATCTACGTCAAAACCATTCTTCTCCAGAACAGTTCCGATTAGATTTGCTACTGCTTCCGGCTGATGGCCGTCCCAGCCTCCCCAAACGATAAGTACGCGATCAGACAAAGTATTGGACCTCATAGGTGCAAGTGAATTGGAATAAACATTAAAAAGACGAATTCTATGCTGATAATGTTACGCGGAGGGGACGAAACATCCTGCAGGCGGTGATTGAAATCAGGATGGTATGTTGTAGCAAAGTATCTATTCTCTAAAGGCGAGCATTGCTTTGGCAGTAAATGCCCACTCCAAGACTCCACCACCAATGTCTGCAAAGTCCATCTCGATTCGGATGAGACCGCCCTTCTTGAGATCGATGTTACCACCGCCAATGAGTTGACTGGCAATCACTGGTAGGTCCGGATTGTGTCCGACGATCATTAAGCTTCTGCTTTGTCTGTACGTTTCCACAATTGTCTGGAATTCTCCAAGCCGAAAGCCACATCCAACTTGTTCATTATGTGTCACTGGAACAAGGTGTTCGAGGTGTTTTGCAACAATTGATGCTGTTTCTGCGGAGCGGAGGTAGGGGCTGGACACGATCTGGTCAGGTTGTACACCCAATTTGTTCATCACCATGGTTTGTCCTTTTATTAGGTCCTCGCCTTCATTCGTGAGTTTGCGGTCGTAGTCTAATCCAGACTCTGAATAGTCTTCAGCAATGCCATGGCGCAAAAGATACAGCCTCACTTTGTTAACCTTTCTAGTACGAAGCACTTGGTAAGTTATGATATTTCAACATAGCAAGACTATTTTGATACCACTGATACGCCTTTGTAACAGCAAAACTGCATAATCTTTACAATATTAAAATTAGGCAGATTTTGTGTGTCTGAATGTACCATTGGGTAATAGCCAATAGATAACATACAGCCCATGCCTACCCTATACGGCACGAATTTCTTCGAGTCCATAATTGACGCAAGACGTGCCAAAGGATACAATAAACCATTGAAAGTTGATCTTGGCAGTCGAGATTAGTAAAGGAAAGAAATGTTTCCAGAGGACTTTTTGTGGGGCGCTGCAACGGCAGCCTACCAGATTGAAGGCGGCGCAAGGGATGGAGGACGAGGGACATCGATATGGGATACATTCTCACATACGCCCGGTAAAACGTTCAATGGAGATACAGGAGACTTAGCCTGCGACCATTTTCATCGATTTCGCGAAGACGTGAAATTGATGAAGTCCTTGGGGCTTCACGCCTATCGGTTTTCCATTTCGTGGCCTCGAATTCAGCCTGATGGGACTGGCACAGTCAATGCGGCTGGTGTCGACTTTTACAGCGAACTCATGGATTCCCTGCTGGAAGCGGAAATCGT
This sequence comes from uncultured Chthonomonas sp., assembly GCA_903886985.1. Lineage (GTDB taxonomy): Bacteria > Armatimonadota > Chthonomonadetes > Chthonomonadales > CAJBBX01 > CAISOI01. The sequence continues at coordinate 6,483 of CAISOI010000190.1, read as the reverse complement.
TCCGGTTCCAACCCTATATCATTGGGATCTTCCACAGAAATTGGAAGACGGTGGGGGATGGCCAAATCGGGAAACAGCCGACAGATTTGCAGATTATGCTGACGTTGTATTTCGGGCATTTGGTGATCGTGTTAATCAGTGGATTACTCTCAATGAGCCATGGTGCGTAGCACATCTGGGCTATTTTTCTGGGGAACATGCACCCGGGCGAAAAAGTCTCGGCGACTGCCTGAGTGCAGGCCATACTCTGTTACTGGCACATGGCAAGGCCGTTGAGAGGTTTCGAACTTTAGTCCCGAATGGCACCATCGGAATCACCGATAATGTCGCTGCCGTTCATCCTGCTTCCTCCTCGTCCGAAGATTTCGCCGCGGCGAGCCGGTGGGATGCCTATATGAATGGCTGGTTCCTTGATCCTATATTTCTAGGAGACTATCCGGATCTCCTCAAGAGTGTTTTCGGAGATATTCTCCCGACTATCACGGAGGCTGACCGAAAGTTGATCACATTGCCAACTGATTTTCTTGGGATCAACTATTACTCACGAAGCATAATGGCAGATGATCCTTCTGGAGACGGTTTGAAGGTAAGAGGCGTATCTCAACCGGATGCTCCAGTCACCGCGATGGGATGGGAGATTTATCCTGACGGATTACGTGAAATTCTTGAGCAGCTAACTGCTCGATATGCCAAGCCGGCTCTCTACATAACTGAGAACGGAGCCGCATTCGATGAGGTGGCTGATGGAGATGGGGTCGTAAATGACATCCCGAGGTTGGAATATCTCAAGGCTCATTTCATATCTGCCGGTGAAGCGATACAAAACGGTGTAAATCTCAAGGGATATTTTGTCTGGTCACTTATGGATAATTTTGAATGGGCGTTTGGATATGACCGTCGGTTCGGGATAGTTCACGTTGATTATGGGACCCAGATACGAACGCCAAAGGCTAGCGCAAAATGGTACGCCGAAGTAATCGCCAGTGGTGGGCAATTGAAACAGAGAACGAATGAGCGCCCCTAATCCCGCAGAAATTCTCAAAACCTACTTTGGATTCGATACTTTTCGTCCCGGACAGAAGCAAGTGATGAGTTGCCTTTGGCGTAAAGGTGCCGCGTTGGCCGTTTTTCCAACTGGGGGTGGAAAATCGCTATGTTATCAGTTGCCTGCCCTTATGTTTGATGGGCTCACGTTGGTAGTTTCGCCTTTACTCGCTCTAATGAAAGACCAAGTGGACTTTCTGGTCTCGCGTGGAATTCCAGCAACACGCCTTGATTCCTCTTTAACAGCCGACGAACTCAACCAAGTTAACAGCAAGATCATTAATGGAGATTACAAGATACTGTTCGTCTCTCCGGAGCGGTTCAGTAATGAACGCTTTATCTCTATGATTAAGAGAGTCAATGTCTCTCTAATGGCAGTCGATGAGGCGCACTGTATTTCGGAGTGGGGACACAACTTCCGACCAGACTATCTTAAACTTGCTGAATTCTATAGGGAAATAAAGGCTGAACGCATATTGGCACTTACCGCAACGGCGACTCCAGAAGTAGTTGAAGACATATGCAAATCATTCGAGATACCGACGAGCTGTGCAGTAGTGACCGGATTTTACCGCAACAACCTAGAGATAATCACCACTCCTGTTCGTTCAAGTGAACGGACCGAAACACTCGTCAAACGAATAAAAAGTCGACCACCGGGAACGACAATTGTTTATGTAACTCTCCAACGTACATCGGAAATTATTGCGGCCAGCTTGGGTGAGCACGGTCTGCCAGCCAAGGCATATCATGCAGGTATGAATTCCGATGATCGCGTAGCAGTGCAAGAGTGGTGGATGGCGGGTACGGACAGAATTGTGGTGGCCACCATTGCCTTTGGAATGGGAATTGATAAGTCGGATGTGCGGTATGTCTATCATTACAATTTGCCTAAAGGACTAGAAAATTATTCACAGGAGATAGGTAGGGCGGGGAGGGATGGATTGTCGTCAGTGGTCGAAATGTTGGTTTCCACTGGTGATATTCCAACACTCGAAAACTTTGTCTATGGCGATTCTCCAACTGAGGAGGCCTTGTATGAATTCGTTCAGTGGGTCTATGCCCAACCAACAGAATTTGACCTTAATATTGATGCTCTCACTAAAAAATTTGATATCAAGTCGATCGTTTTGAAAACGGCACTCACATACTTAGAACTTCTCGGTATTATTCGTCAGGGAACAACGCGTTACGATGCATATAGTTTTAAGGTTAACTTCAGCCCCTCCGAAATCGCTGCGTCCTTTACCGGTTCTGCACAAGAACTGGTGAATGGGATATTTGAATGTAGCCAACTGGGAAAGACGATCTATAAAATAGATCCAGAAGCAGCAGCAATGAAGCTGGGGGTAACTCGTGCGAAGATTATCCGCGCACTCGAAGTTCTTGACGAGAGGCAATTGATTAAACTATCGACTTCCGATGTTCGATTGACCTTCAGGAAATTGCCAACAGAGATTGAATGCGACGAAGCAGTATTTGAATTGGTGGAAAGATTTGGAAGAAACGAAGAGTTACAGATCGCAAGAATTCAAACGGTGATTGATCTTGTCACTCTCCACGGGTGCCAGACAAACGCTCTTGTCTCTTATTTCGGTGAGGAGAGATCGCTTCCGTGCGGGCACTGTACTTTTTGCAAGTCTGGAACTGCAATTGTCACTGTTAACGATAAAGTGGATGGAGCCTACGGAGGATGTCAATTTGAATCCGTGAATAATGACGGCTTATTCGTTACCATACACGATAACCCTCACGTTCTCGGCTCTCCCCGTCAGGTAGCAAAATTGCTTTGCGGTATTGGCAGCCCATTGTTTACATCGTCCAAATTGACAAAGAATGAGCTCTTTGGCCTATTGGATAGCTGCAGATTACATGCTGTTGAAGACTGGTGTCAGTCGAATCTGTTTCGTTAGTCGATCAAAGAACCTTTGGAACTGATGTCTTTTGGGATACTGATATTCCTTCTGACTCCAGCAACTTCTGATGGAGCTCAACGCCCCCAGGAAATTTCGGGTTTAACGACCTGTCCGTTTTGATTATCCGCCACCATGGAAGGTCATTAACCTCACCCGCAGCTTTTGCTTCTTCCGCCGCATGTGCCGCTACCCAAACACCAATGCCAGTTAGGAATGGGCAAGAGACATCTGCGTGGTAGCGTTCCGCCAATCGCCGTTGCAATTCTCTCATGGTTACTGTCGTGCCAAACGGTACTACACTTACGGCGATCGCTACATCCTCAAATGAAGGAAGAAGCATCGTGCTGCCTTTAAACCGGGCAGATTTAGCAGCATCTAAAGGCACTACTTCAGATTTCATCTCTCCGATCCGCATCTTCTCGCGCCAGGACTTTGTTTTAGCCATCGTTACATACCTAATTGGGTGGTTGCCGAGGTATAATTTCTCATACAAACGTGGATAGTCTCGACGAATCCGCGTAATCGCCAATGAGTTACTCTCGGTAGTAATAAATGAGTAATACCTCAAACTGGCAGGAGAATTGAATGGCACGTGTTATCACTGAGATTTCTGCGCATGACTCGAGCATGGCGGCGCCTGGATTTGGCGCATCCGGTCAGCCCATCGCATTTGCACAGTTGGAGGAATTGGTGAGCTGGGCTCGTCGTAACAGTCTGTGGCCGCTTACTTTTGGTCTGGCATGTTGTGCTATCGAGATGATGGGTTCCGCAGCATCCCGATTTGATATTTCTCGTTTTGGTGCAGAAGTGTTTCGACCTTCCCCTCGGCAGGCTGATGTAATGATTGTGGCTGGGCGTGTATCGACTAAAATGGGTCCTGTACTGCGACAGATTTATGATCAGATGCCAAACCCAAAGTGGGTAATTTCCATGGGGGCATGTGCTTCCACGGGTGGAGTTTACAACAACTACGCAATACTTCAGGGTGTAGATCAGATTATTCCTGTCGACGTGTATGTTCCTGGTTGTCCTCCAAGCCCAGATGCGCTTATATACGCTGTCATGAAATTGCAAGAAAAGATTAAAGCTGGTAATTCCGGTAAGCTCATCGAGCTGGGAAGTCACTAAGGGAGCGCGCACTTGAACTCACTCAGTTCACAAACTATTCCGATCATTAAGGGTATGGGGTTAACCCTAAAACACTATGTCGGGATGCTTGTAAATAAAAAAGCTAACAACGAAACAATTCAGTATCCTGAAGAGAGGCGAGAGCAGTTTCCAAGAACTCGTTGGAGGCATGTCCTTACACGCTACGACAACGGGCTGGAAAAATGTATTGGTTGTAGTCTGTGTGCGGGAGCATGTCCGGCACGGTGCATTTATGTTCAAGCGGCTGAAAACACGGATGACGAGCGATTTTCTCCCGGTGAACGGTTTGCCGTTAAGTACGAGATCAACATGCTTCGGTGTATTTTCTGTGGCTACTGTCAAGACGCGTGTCCAACCGGGGCCATTACTCTTCGCAAAGATTTTGAACTGAGCGAATATGCCCGTGAAGATGCTCTTTACACCAAAGAGATGTTACTTGAGCCAATGCCACCTAGCGTAATCATCAGAAAATCTGAAATTGCCGCTCACCCCTAAATGACATTTTTGACATACATTCAAAGGCAAAGGCGAGCAAACGCTCGCCTTTTTGCTTCGCTAGCTTATGAACTTAGGAATGCAATCTCCCAGTACAACAATTGAAATCCTAGCCCGATACGACAGAGACAGTCGACTCATGCGAAAGTCAGAGTCTGTGGTCGGGTCTATCAGTTCGATATTGGTATTGCCCCGCGCCGCGAATCCTCTTGCGCCCCAGGTGTCCTTAGGTACGACGGACAGACCGGAAGCAGCGTCAATGGCGGCTACTTTGGTAGTGAGAGTTGAGAATTCCTTATCACCTGAGGTGACAATCCGGCTTCGGGTTCCTCGACTGTTAAAGCGGTTCGTACGCCTAATTCAGCACGAAGGCGGCGAATGGATTGATCTTGGAGCCTTGGGAGAGTGGACTGTAACCGTAGATTCCTTTCAGGCTGACCAAGGGGTTCCAATCATCGTTCTGTCAGAGTGTTTTGCTAGACCGGCGCGCCACAGAGTTGCAGGTTGGGATGGAAATTTCAGTATTACTGCATCACTGGTAAATAGTAGCGGAACCGTTATTGCTCGAGATAAAATTGCCTGTCAGGTTACTCCTTTTATCATCCCTTCATCTCTCGATCCGGTGGAACAGGTTAAGGTCGTTGACACGCGGATATCCAATAGGTTTGTTGAACACCTTTCCAAAGAATTAAACCAAATTGGTGAGTCATTTCATCCGTGGCATTTTCAGGAGGCAATTGCCAGCGATGTCTGGGCGCAGGACACAGCGCTATTTGGTGTAGCTGCGTTGCCTGGTCCGTTTGGAACGGACCAATTTCTTGCAATGATGTCTGGGCTACGTGGGCTACATAGTGGGATTTCGACAGAACCACTGGACCATAATGTGCGCCATCAATATATCACAGACAACGCCATTGTAGTAGACCCTGCTGAGCCCCGCCAAGACACGCGTTGGATTGATTGGTACGGTAATTTTGAGGTTAGTCCTCCCGTTGTCAGTGAAGCCGGACAAAGGTTCCCTTATGGCAGAATTCTGTATGGACGGCAGAATGATCTCTCCTTCCATCATGATGTTCTGGGATTTCTAGAGGCTCAGAAAGTTCAATGGCCGCCCTTGGAAGTGGACGTCTCGTGGCTTACTATTGGTCATGTGGATGAAGTTGTAAATTTCGTACCCTGTGCCACTGATTGCGGCTTCAAGCTGCTATTTCCATCTGTGGATTCCGCGAAAACCATTCTGTATGAATTGATTTCAGATGGATATGCAGACACAGTCATCTTCCGGAACAAGGCCGAAAAGACGACGGTAAAGCGGTTATACGATGAGGTAGCGCTTTCTGCTGAGACGTTCAAGATTGCTACTGCATTGCATCGTCAAAAACGTGAGCTAATGGCAGAGTTGGGCATTCATGAAGATGATATTATTGAGCTACCTGCGCTGTTTCGTGATGGTCTACCTGTAATACCGAATCCGATAAACAGTCTTGTGATTGGTTCAACAATAATTGTCCCGGATCCACTTGGACCGATAGTTAATTCGATTGATCGCTTTAAACAGGCAATCCGTTCCCCCTTATCCATTGCAGGTATGAATGTGCGGTTCATTGATGTTTGGGAACCATATCACGTTCGTAGCGGGGAAATCCATTGCGCTACAAACACAATTCGGTCATTGATGTGGCCGAATTGGTGGGAGCACTTGTCACAGTAACACGACGCATGCTGCCAAATCCTACAAGAGAACCGCTCAAACTCCCTTCACTCATAGCTACGGAAAACTGTAGCAGGCTATTCGGTTACCGTTTTTGTGCTTCTCTTATGTTTTATAATCTCGAAGATTGCAGGCAGAATGGAAATTGCTACTACTACTAATACAACT
>CAISOI010000189.1 GCA_903886985.1 uncultured Chthonomonas sp. | reverse complement strand
TCGAGCGTGTTCCAGATTCCAAGGAAACCGATTTCTTGATTCCATATCGGGGATTTGCGGAAGCCTCGCGGATACTTTCGCTGAGACTTTCAATGACGTTGCGGAAGCAAGTTTTAGTTCGCTTCCCTGCTCACCAACATTGCGGTCCCCGACTTTAAAGTCGATCAAGTGGCTCATGCCGTCGCTGACATAACTTCGACCATTCCGAATTCCTTCACACCAAGTATCAAAATCAAGCTTGCCATCCAACTTGACATAACTTCTGCCAATCCCAACGCGCTCTCCAAAGATACATGGGAAATCAGTCTCTCCGGAAGCACGGGTTCGATAGCCACAATTAAGCGTGTGGTACCACATATTCAATTCCGCAACAGGGTGAGTGTCTTCTGTACTGATAAAATCTACTGCAGGGACCATCTTCCCATCGGGTCCCTCGACCAAATGCGTGACATCCACAATATATTCATTCGCACCAATACCGTTATAGGGTGGCAGCGTGTAGGTAGGAATCGCCTCCTCAGGCGGCATAATTCCGTTGCCGCTGTGGGCAGGACCGCAAACCGCTCCCTGTTTCTTCGCCCACTTCAAAGTATTGAGTCCGAGTGTTGGCCAGTGCTTCCAACTATCACCGCCGGGCGGAATCTGGTTTTTCAGTCGAAGCAGGCACAAATGCCCGCTTTGGTGGCTGCCAAAACCACTCACTTCCACATCGTATCTGAGCAAATAGGGATAGCGCGATTCAGGGCTGATTGCCCCTGTAAAGAACTGCTTCTGATAATCAAAGCAGGGCCCCCAGGTCAGATTACAGCCTACTTTCAGGTCTTCTCCTCGACAGTGTCGCGCCATGTCTGGGGCATGAACACCTTCGGTCGGATTATCATAATGGGCACATCCTGCGGCATGAATGTGATGGTCACCGCTCCACCACCCATAAATGCTCGGATCGATCCATCTCTCCAATTTGACGGTGATTTTCGGGCTCGCATTCGTCACTGCCAGCTCTAACGATTTTGGTAGATACTCTGGCCCACGCGTATAGTCCACATGGTATCGTCCATCCGGCAGTTTAACGGTTTCACCATTTGCTCGATATATCTGTGGATGAAAGGGGAAATCGGGCGCAAGCCGTTTCGCCTGACTGGGATAAACTCGACCTTGGGCATCTCGAATGGTAAACATCGCCGTAGTGGGCTTGCCGTTCTCATCCATTACTCCAAATTTGACGGATCGGGCTGGAGAGCACCGAAATAACACATCGCAATCGTTGCGGAAACCCAAATCTTGAGTACCCTGACCCACATTAAAACTTATACGGGCCTCTCGCGTGCCAGCGTCCCGACTGTACAGCTGAATAATCCGATATTCGATCCCAAGACCGCTCAGCTTTTGCGATAGCGGCTGCTTATTGAACATCATCATATCGAGCCAACGATCTCGGACGCTCGGTTTTGGACGAGGATTACGGTCGTTGATGTTAATCCGAATTTTCGGTCTGAGTGCGTCATCACTGGCAGTTTTGGGATATCCCGCTTCGTAAACGGTTTGCGCATTGGGGCTGATTGCAGCAAGCTCAGCGGTCACGCCCGCTTCGTTTTTGACTTTGACCAGATATTGCCGCCAACCACCCTCGTTCAAAATGGGTTTTGCTGCACCAAGACGCACTTTCACACGCGATTCAGGATTGATGTCGACCTCAAAAAGCACCTGTTTATCGAGAGCGGATTCAACCAGACGCGTAACAGTCTGATTAGCGCTGATAGTCGCGGCAAGTTCGATTTGCTTCTTCGACGCAGGGGGTAGTGGATCGCCAAGATAATCAAGTGCCTCAGATATGCGGCGCGCCTGTGCAAGGAGCGGTTGTGCTTCCACCTGATTCTGATGCCTGTGATGTACTGCAGGATTTGTTGCCAGAAGTAAAAGTGTCGAGATGGTGAAATGCATCATTGCGTTCAGTCCTCCCCAAAGTCAAAGCACAATTTGGATTCTTATTTATTTACCGTTTGCAGTTGCGAGAGATAATCCTACCGTTGCCCAGCATGTTGCAGCCATAGAGATAAACTGATCCTTGCCGTGCGGAAAACCACTTTCAAAATACGGCTGAAACGGTTTGCTTCTACTGACAACATGCCAGGAGCCATCGGGCAGCTGAGATTTCAGCAGCCATTCCGAAGCGTGCTTGATAACAGGATCATTCTTACTTACAGCGTTGGTTAGCAGGAGGATACTCATGACATTCCCCGTTGCATAAGCATCGGACTCCATACCGGGAAGTTGTGCCCAGCCGCCATCGGGTTTCTGCTCGGAAAGCAGGTTCTTTACAACCGACTTTATCGTATCTTTATTCGCTTTTGCCTCTTTCAGAGCCCACAATTGGAAAGTCCTATCTTCCGTTTCTTTGACTTCTGCATTGGATAACCAATCAATTGATTTTTTCAATTTCTCATCAAGCTGTTTACGTTGAGGAGACTCAGCATACGCCTTCAAGGACCGTATCGCCAGAAAAGTATCTGTGAACTCACTTCTTTCAGAAGGGGGTCGATTCGATGAGGAATGCCAAAAGGCTTTGTCGCTGTCCTTCTTAATCAAGTAATCAGAGACTATCGAAGTATTGGTATCTCCCTTGAAGCCACCGCTTTCCAGAGCAAGCATAGCGTATCCTGCGCGAGTAACTCCACCGGGTTGGCCCGCGCCCTTTTTGTATTCCTCGATGTCCGTTTCAATATCTCGACACGTATGCCCGATCGCAGCATCAATGACCTTTTGATCCACCTTATATCCCTGTTTTGCGGCGGTAGAAAGTGCGAATATTCCCACGCCCTGGTGGTGACAGCTAAAGCAAGCGGCATGCAAAGGGTATTCCGTCAGGCTCTTTTGAATAAGTGGTATGGACCGATTGACTGCGATCTTTGCTTCATCCGGCAGGGACTCGCGCAATTCTGCAATTGAAATTGAAAGTCCAAATGCGGCAAATGCAAGCGTTATAGTTATAGTTCTGGTTATGAAACGGTTTAATTCAAAATACTTCAATCAATTTCCTCAGTGTTCGGTCGGCAAATAAAACATTGTTATAGGTTCGATTCCATGTGCTCTTCATCTATTCCTGCCGATGACGTACTTGTGAGCTAAACGACGTTGTGTCTGATGGTTAAGGTCGGTATATCTCCTACGAAAAAAGCGCCAGAGCAATCTGCTCTGACGCCAATTTCGGACCATAGAGAACTCGTTATGCGAACTCTTTCATACCATTCATACCCGGCATAGGAATCGGGTACTTTCCATTGGCATCGGCTTTTAGAGGCGAGTCCGAGGTCAATGTTAAATTGCTGATTCCTGGCCCCAATTCAACAGGGTGATTTAGCATTTGATCATAAGTGACCACTAAACCGGTGTGCGCAGCAACACGTCCCATCGTTGTGACCAAAGAAGCCTGTACCCCACGTTTGACTTCATTGTATGGAGTGTTATTGCGGATCGCTTTGAACAGATGCTCCCATTCCAATACGTATGGATTTGGCTCAGCGCCTTTCCATTCCCATAGAGGCGTACCGGTTGGGCTTTGACCTTTGTAGATGCGCGGATGCGCAGGTGAGTGACCACCTTCGGAAATAACCGCAAGTCCTTTGGAACCATGTGCATAACTGGCAAAAGCATTGTTACAGCCAGGAATACATCGTCCGTCCAGCGTCAATTTGCTGCCATCAGCGAACGTATATTCAACCGAATAAGTGTCAAAGTTCTGGTCGATAAAGTTTTCACGATAGTGACGACCACCGAGTGCTTGCGCCTCAACTGGCCATGCATCCTTCATCCAGCATGTTTCATCAATGTGATGAATATAGAAGTCGTTGAAAGCACCTCCACTGAGCCATAGGAAGGAGTGGAATCGTTTAATCTGGTAGAGTAGCTCGCTCTCGCCTTTCGGAACTGGTTCGGATCGGAACGAAGCGACAATATCCTGCATTCGGTAGGCGCGCATATTGATGATGTCGCCAATTTCATTGTTTCGAATGCGTGTGAATAGTTCGCCACGAGCAGCGCAGTGTCGGCACATAAGTCCAACGCCGACTTTCAAACCTTTCTTGACGGACTCTTCACCCAATTTGAACATGCGTCGCGCACCAGGGCCGTCTACCGAGACCGGTTTTTCCATGAAAACATTGACGCCTTTTTCAATGGCATAGGTGAAGTGAACGTATCGGAATGCGGGTGGAGTAGTAAGAATAACGACGTCACCCGGCTTTAGGCAATCGATTGCTTTCTTGTAGGCGTCGAAACCTACAAATCGACGCTCATTGGGAACATCGACTTTGGCTCCGTGAATATTCTTGATGTTGTCGTGGCTCGGCTTGATTTTTGAATCAAAGACATCTGCCATTGCGATCAACTTAACGGGACCGCCTCCCATAGCCGAAAGTGCATTATCCGCAGCGCCGGAACCGCGGCCGCCACATCCGACAAGTGCAATATTGATGGTATCTGCCGTGCCACTATGCACCGATGGGATAGTACCGGCTGCCAGAGCGGTTCGCGAAAGTGCTGAGGCTGCAATTGCAGAGCCTGCGGCTACTTTGCTTGTATCTTTTATAAAATTGCGGCGAGTCATTGGAACTTCGTTGTTTTCCACTTTTATCTCCCTGCGGGCAACCAACACCCATAATGAATTGCGATGTGATGGCATTGCGAGCGCAACACCTTACGAATGACTGAGTCTCTTAACTTGCGAATATCACTATTTATACTTCTTAACCGTCACCTGTCATAATTCCTTGTAACAGGTTCAATCTTTTGGACAAACTCCACTCAATCTTGTTTCAACGTTCGAGAACTCGGGGTGAAATACCTATCGAGTACCCCATTCCCATAACCCAAACGAGACTTTGTCATCCAAAGGAACGCCGCTCAATCGCAAAGCCCACTCGACTTGCCCTCGGTGATGAGATTCGTGGGAGATGAGATAGGCAGTAAAAGCGGTCACATTCGGTTTGAACCCCTTTATCTTTTGGTCACCTGTTACAGAGCGCTCTACAAGTTCGGCGATTGCCTGCCCAGAAGCAATCAGTGCCTCACTAATATCAGCCTTGGTGCCAATAGGTTTTGGCTCAATTTTCGACAGATCAGCAAACAAGTCAGGTGCAGCTGCTTTAAGCCACATAAGGCGCACATTATGGAAATGTGCAAACAGAGCGAACACGTTTCGCCCCTTACCACCCATGTCCGCGGTCAGACTGGTTTCTGGAATACCTTCCAGCAGGTATAAGTGAATGCGATTGTTTATATTCCATGCATCAGTCAAGTCGTGACTCATTGTTTTGGGAGTGTCCTTTTGACAGTGAAAATCAATAATCAGTATAAATCGGGCTATATACAAAATCCCGTAGATAATACATCAGTGATTAACCGCACCGGCATGTCCACATACTTCCGCGGCACGTCGGTTGGCGCTCTCGTTTATCTCGTCCAATGACTTACCATCCAATAACCCAACCACTAACGCCGCAGTAAAGGCATCTCCGGCACCTACCGTATCTACCACAGCAGCAGGAATTCCTAGATGATCCGCTGATTCGTTAGCAGTAAATAACATGCTTCCGTTACCCCCGCAGGTAAGTGCCACCAGATCGAGAGAAAACTGAGAAATTAACTGCCGCACCATCGACTCATAGGAGCCAGTGAGTTGGAACATACCTGCAAGCACTGGAAGCTCTTCGTCGTTCAGTTTCAATACGTTTGTCAACGTAAGCGATTGGGAGACAATTTCGTAGTCAAAATAGTTTTGACGAAGATTAATGTCGCATACCTTTATACAATCGGTCGAAGAGGATTGCAGAAAGCGCTGAATTACTACTCTGGAATCAGCGTGTCGCTGACTCAGAGTTCCGAAACATATCGCTCGTGCAGAAGCTGCTAGGTCCCCCAGTTCTGCAGTCCAAACCAAATGGTCCCAAGCAACTCCTTCATGAATAACATAGCTGGGAGAGCCATTTTCTCCAACCGTTACAGACACAGTTCCCGTGGGATACTCATAATTGGAAATCAAGTAATGGGATCCAATACCGATTGCGTTCAGCGATTGCAGTGCCTCAAGCCCAAGCGCATCTGCCCCAAGAGAACCCACAATTGCTGCAGGTACCCCTTGCAAGTACACATGACTGGCGAAATTCACGGGGCCGCCGCCAAGCTGTTTCCCACTGGGTAAGAGGTCCCAGAGTATTTCGCCAATTCCTACTACATGTCTAATAATCAATTAGTGCATCTCTGTTTCACAGGTTCCTATCGCACCCCGATAAAAGCTGAAAACAACATCAGGATGGTCTGCAAGTAGAGACATGGAAACTGCGGAATCCGCAACACCCTTGGCAATCATTAATGTAGTAAGACGCAATCCAAAAGGATTATCGTGTGTCCCAGGATGCCAGATCGAAATACGGTCTGCCTGCCAGGTCTGCTTTGGTCCAACCGTTAAAGCGTGCGTCGGCACCAAAGGAATATTCCCGCCACCCGAGGTTCTCGCATTCTGAATGAGGGTGAGAGGGTGAAGTTCCACAACTCGGGTGCCCAGCTTACGATACTCTTCCGGGGATGGCGGCGCATCCGCGAACGCACCCTGACGACGCACCGGATCATTGAAAGCCCAATGTTTCACTTCCCCTTGACCACCCTGCATTACCGCACACCGTACTCCATTCCAACTCGATTCATAAGCGGTTACATCTGCCGCAGGAAAATGCAGGTTACTTTCGGGCACGGCAAGCTCAGAATGTATCCGGTTGAAACACAACTCTTTGTCCGCGCGAGCAAATGACAGGGGATGGCTCTCCGGTGCCTCTCGACCATCCAAAAACCACTCATCCATTCCCCAAAAGTGTGCACTTTTAAGCGAAATCCCAAGTGAATTTACCAGTTGCGCCACCAGAGGAAGCTGCTCCGTCGGACCAATCGGACCACAAATTCCAACGGGGTTGTCCTCGGTGGATTCTTGCCACGCGCGAATATACTCCAGCGCCTCGGCAAGATAAAACTCTTCCAGAGTGTCGTACATAACTACCTTGAAACCTGGGCGGGATAGTCCCGCTATATCATCCACGGTCAAAGCTGCAGCGTCTGCAAGAATTTCAGACTCAAGCGTGGTGTAATCCCACCAATCGGGTGCAATTTTGCTTATCGGTCTCGGCATCGTTATGCTCCTCTATCCTCGCGGATAACTGCAATTTCCCTAAGCGAAGAAGTATGTTGTTGCGATTCATTATAACTTCTCTTCAGACCGTGCAACCACCCCGATTTCTTAATGCGGCCAACAAAGACGGAATAACCACTTCTTAACACACAGGCCGGAAGGAATCACTCCATCGCCTCTTAAATATATCTGTACTAATCCGCCGGGAGTTCTTTCAAAAAAGTCGCCTTCGACAAGCGTTCCGCCTTAGGCCGTCAAAAATATTAATCTCGACAACGTCGGGCCCCTCATCACACAGGATGAAAAACTGTTTGCCGAAAAAGACCCCGTCATCCAGTTAAACCACGACCACTTGTCGGAAGGCACTATCAAAGTAGCTGATCCATCCAAAAAATTAAACGGACAAGCGGAGGAATGGCGAGGACAATCCTCCAAAATCTACGATCCCGGGGTTGGAACTCCACTGACGGGAATTGTCTGTCGCAAAGTTGAAGATACATGGAACAAACCAAACCAGTGGACATCCACATCTCCGTTTTTAATTGACTCCACGACCACAAGAGATATTCTGAAACCTATCATTGAGAACAATCCCACAGGGCTCATTGTCATATGTGGCGCAACTGGAAGTGGCAAAACCACACATGCACACTGCTTGATGCGCAAATATATCGATGACAAAATCCTTGCCAAAAGTCCGGTTTCTGGGAAGCCTGGCACCCATATTGTGACGAGCGAGGACCAGTTTGAAGGGCACCTTCTTCCCTTCATCGACGACCCGACTGGTAAATTCCCATACAAAATACCTGAGAAGAGAGAGGGACTAACTTATACCCCTCGATTACGCAACGAAGGTGATTCAAATATTACAGCCCAACATCTGACGGATGCACTTCGGCAAAAACCGGATCTCGTTTACATGGGTGAAGTCCGAATGAAGGAAGATTGGCAACACATTATAAAGTTCGCAGGTACCGGCCATCTTGCCGTTGCAACCGCTCACGCCACAGGGCTCAAAGAGATGTTTGCAACTCTATTGCAATCATTACCCGGACAGGACAAATACTGGCGCAGTTATCTCGCTGATCGTATCTGTGCAGTCGTCCATGTTAGACAGGAACGATCGGAGCCAAATAAGGAATTTGACGTCCTATACCTCAGATATTGGCGCGGCACGCCTGTAACACGAGCGGAATATGCTAAGGGTGGAGATCTTTCAATCCGACCAGTTTCAACGGACAAAACAAGCCCAAACCAAATTTCCTACGCAACATTTGCTAGACGAGCCCGTCAATCAATCTCTCCCACTGTCATGTCAAATTTTATGTCTAAATCAGCAGCCTTGGCAAAGGCGATTGACCGTCACAAATCGACAGCAGATGCAGGAACTCGAAGCGTTATTCTTAATGAAATCACTAATTTACAAACCGAAATTGCGGGACTTCCACAAAAAGAAGTGTGGACTAACGTCATTGCCAGAGCAGCAAAATTTGATATGGAGGGTTCCTAATGCCCGTACCATCTAATTTAACGGAACCAGCAGTAAGGTTCGGCGTTGACAATCTTGACATGCTCCTCGGCAAACACACAGAAAACCATCTGCACGGCTATGGCAAAAGCGTCGAAGATCGATTCAGCATGACAATATCCGGCAGACATGGTCTTGGGAAATCGGTCATGGCACTTCATGCGATTTCGGACTATGCGTCTCGAGTCTATAAAGACAACCTTGGTCATAAAATCCTTTGTCTATATATTTCCACAGACTTAAGCTTTGAAAAAGCCCAGGAAACGTGGCATAAGTTTAGTTTGGACTTTCCCCATTATCGAAGGTGGAATCTCTTTGGAGACCAAGAAACCGCCGACCGCCGACCGATGACGTCTGCACTCAAGGAATTTAAGATGCCTCTCTACCGAGTCGCACCTTCTGTGGAGTGGCTCGATAACAATGAGTACGAAAAACTTGACCCAGTAAATGTTCCATCGGCAGGCAAAACTGTAGTCCTGTCCGAAATACTGGCGGCTGAGACGTGCCCTACTGGGGTAGCCTTTTTAGACCTCGAATCAATGACCGGAGGGGATGATTGGGGACTTGTGACCAACATCATCGCGGCACTTCAACCCCGAAAACCTAGTGGAACCTCTGGAGCAACTAATCCAGAAAAGGGATTACATTTTGTAGTCATAGATGCGCTGGAAGGTCTCTCTTTTATCAACGCAGATAATTCATTAACTACAAGTAATGCATTGCTCCGTGCACAGATTGAGCAGATACTCAGGGATGCTAAAGATACTGCACACTTACTCATGATTTCAGAAGCGTCTCAAAAAAATCAAGACGCGGCCGAAAACTACGTTGCAGATGTAGTAGTCAGGCTATCGCACGAACCCTTGGGCACTCGCTATCTCGCAAAGATGGTCTCCATTGAGAAAACTCGTTCCCAAGGTCACATAAGCGGAAAACATAACCTTCTCGTTAGAAGCGGAAAAGCAGGCTCTACAGGTTTTCAGCCTCATTACGATGAGCCTGAAAAGCGTCAAATCTGGAGTACGGGTAGTCCCGATCCAGATTGCATGGCTTATGTTGATGTGTTTCACAGCATTGATTTCATCGACACGCAGTTTAGGCGTAAGGACGCGGTCGATGCGGCAAGAGAACTTCAAGGAGTATGCGATTTCGGGATCGATTACCTTGATGACCTTCTTTCGCACGAGTCGAGTCCAAGTGGTTTGAAAATAGGTACTGTTACTGCAATTGTTGGTTCTCCGAAATCATATAAGTCACTGCTCTCATATCACTTTCTTTCACGAGCATTTAACTCGCTTCTAAGTGGAAATATAGATCCAAACCTAGGAAACATCTATCCCAATTGTTACGCGGATAACGCAACTCCAGATGCAATGATACAAGACTATAAGAAATTTTGGAAAGACAGGGATAGTGCGACCCCCAACAATTCGAACTGTGACTATGCAATCCTTTTCACGACACTCCCAATGGACTCGCGCCAACTCACTAAAAGGATGGCAGAAATATTAGGGGCAGAAAAGGTCCCATGTAATCTCCTTTCAATTGAAAACAATGTCGTAGTTCGCCGCATCGAACTGCAAACAATGGGTGCCTCGGGGTTTTACAAAATTATTGAAAGCAGCGTATCCGACGTTCTCAAACGTATTCATGGCCCTGATTTTGATTGGCGAAACGCTAAAAATAGTGCCAAGGAAAAAAATGGTAATGTACGAGTCGTAATTGACAACTGGGCTGCAGTCGTAGATACATATCCTGAAGTGTCAGACGATCCGCTTTTGCTTCCGAACATTCTCGCGCTGTTCCGTAGAACAGGAGTTACAGCAATTATTGTAGAAAGCCAAACTCAAGAGTCATCACACCCTCAAGCAATGCTTTCAAATTCCAAGCTCTCCAGGATGGTAGACCACGTTATCAACACTTGGACGGTAACGATCGATGACCGGAAAGTTGTAGCCATTTCCCATGCAGGTATTCAAGATAGGTGGGGATCTACTCTGGTTCGTGAACTCAAAGCCTTTCGTGATTCTGAATTCGGTCTGTATGTTGATCCTCAGTTAGAGATATACGGTGGTGTTGAAGAGGGAAAATTAGACAATATTCCAATTAGAATTCGCCTATTTACAGAAAGCAAATCTGCGGAAACCTATACTACAAATCTCAATAACATGCTGAAGCGCATGTTTGTACCTCAAAGTGGTTATAACGAAATTGTTTCCACAACCTCCACTAACCAATCGACTCTAATGTCGGAACGCTATGAGCGGCTTCAGAGTTCCGTAAGACTACATCGTATCCATTTGAAAGAGACGGTTATCTGGCAAGTCGCAGAATTTTGGTCACTGCCACGTTCGGAAAACAAAGATACTTGCCCCGGTGTCTCAGATATCTCCAGCTATATCGATGGTGTCGTACATAATTTAGCGTGGAAACGTGGAAAATTAAATGAATTAGTGGATATTAATGACCCTTATGGCGTGTTCCGACCCACTGAAGGTGTGCCTATCGGTCCTCACGGAGTGCAGAGGCGCGAAGACTTGTACCCCTCGCCCAACCTCAAGCATAGTGCCCTGCCACACGACAGACATCCCTACATATGGGATTTCGGTTTCCTTGCAATTCGCAGAAATCCATGGAAGATCGCATTGTCAGCACTTAGTGTAAACACCCAAGCCATTGCGGGTAATTCTACTTCCAATAACAATACCAAAACTGTAATCGAAGATCTTCTCAACCATGGCAAAGTCAACTGTAATTGGAGAGACTTCTTTGCTACCTGCAGGGAAGTTGCGCGCCTAGGCAGTATCGAACCACCAACTCGCAACAATATCTTTTCTATACCTGGCAGTTCGAAAGAGACATGGTCTTGCTTCTTACTTGAGGTCTGGATGTCGGAATATTATTCTTCCGATACAAATCCTGAATCTGGCCTTAAGCATCTATTTAGCCGGAAAGGTGAAACGGTCGACAAAAAACTTCAGAACAATACATGGCTCAAAGTCAATCCCAACAAGAAGACACTAATGAGACCCAGAAATCATGGCGAAACTATTCCTGAATTCGATTTTAGATCTTTGCTAGACGTGAATAACATTTCATTGTCTCTTGAGACACTTTGCGAGAAGGGTACCATCCCTGTCGGAGTCACCAATCCCTTAGATGCACTTCTGAACGCGGCACTTTTGATAGTAACTCACGTCGATATCGATTCTTATGCCGACCATGATTCCCAAACTATGGATCGCCATCCAGATAATCCGGAAATAGCTATGGCCTCACGTGTTTGGTATAAAACATGTCCGGACTATTACGGCACATTTAACTCCAACGACCCAATAGCATTCAGAGCTCTACCTGGAAATTTTTCAACCAGAGGTGACTATTTCCTGGCAATAGCGGCAGGTAGTCAATCTCAACGACTTGGTTATCGAGCCCTCGATTTGATGTCTTCTATTTCGTCAAACGTGGAACGTACTAAAACTGGGGTAGGCTTGGAGTCCCGACGGATACATAAAAATGCCTCTATCGAAACTTGTTTGTGGACTGATGAATCGAAACCCAATGGATTCACCAGACCTGTGCCAAGGCGATTAATGTCCAAGGAAGTTGTTGAATTTGGTAGGGAGAGCGAGCCCGATTTTCATTGGCTCTGGAGAAGCTGCATACCGCATTATGAACCGCACCAGCATTTGTTTCAAAAATTTATTTACAAGATCATGGTAATGCTAAATGGTTATCGATCTCGCTACAGATCGGAGTGGATCCGTGGGGTGGTTTTGGTTGATGCCTTAAGAGGGGGAAATGTCTCTCTGCCAGTTCCCATTCCGAAATTTTACAAGTCAATAGCAGAAGAATTTGTAGGACTCGTGAATGACTTTATAGTAGAGATGGATTCAACGTCGCCGTCAGTTCACGACCATCCGGCATTACCCGGTCCAGGACCTGCTGCACCAACTCCTACCACAACAACTTCCGCAACAAACACTCCGTCGGATGTGGATGACCCAAATGCTGTCGGAAACCCTCAGCAAACGTAACTCCCAACTCCGCCCCCCTGACCGCCGCCCATCGTTTCATAGCATCGACATATTCGTCGATGCCATGTTGCTCTCGCAGCCATTCCCGCTGACTGGCGTGGCATGAGAGGGCTTCAACTTTGCGATCCATCACTGTGGTGATATTAACCAGAACGCTGGTGACAGTTTTATCACCGAACAAATCCTCGCCACCAATGGGGTCAGAATAGTATAGGTAGGGGATCTTTTGGGTGGGAGCGTCGTCGGTTCCCGTGTGATAATTTGGTACCGATGCATTGAAGCAGGCATCTCGTACCAAACTTGAGGTGATTTCATGGTCAGCCATATAATCGACTGGTGGAGTTGTGAAAATAATGTCTGGTTTGATCTTGCGAAGCAGTCCGGCAATCTTCTGTCTCGTAGGGTTGTCAAAAACGATCGAAAGATCCTCGAATTCCAAACAGGTATAACTGCTTGCTCCCAGATGTTTCGCCGCGTTCGCCGCTTCAACACGACGGATTGCTGATATCTTCTCCGGTGGCAGAGACATCGATCCTTTATCGCCTGCCGTCATTGTGGCAACATGTATCTTGACGCCCTGTTCCGCTAAACGAAGCAACGTGCCAGCACAGAGAATCTCGCAGTCATCCGGATGCGGCATAACGCAGAGCGCAATCAAATGTTTCACTCCGACTATTTGGCATTTCTGGTCGGCAACGCCGCCCCAATTGCGTGGGCGACAGCAGCTTTTGCTTGATCAACTGCGCTTGCTGCATTTACGCGATTAGATTGTGCGGTAGTAAGTGCGTTTTGGGCATCCAATACATCAATGAAAGTTCCCACTCCCGCCTTGTATCGACCTTCTGTAAGTCGTACCGATTCTTGGGCATTTGCTACTTCGGCATCGGCGGTAACCACCCGTTGCTCCGCAAGTCGCAAATTCAAATATGCTTCCGATACATCCTGAGTGACATTCTGTTGGGCTGCAGTCAATTGTGCTTGTGCCGAGATTACGTTCGCTCTCGCTTCACGCACTTTACCGTTCTGCAAGCCTGAGTCAAAAGGTGTAAACTGCACGGTGGCACCAATGACAAATGAATTGGTATCCATTGGGAAATCAATACCGCGACTACCAAGCCCTAGTGACGCAGAAAAAGTGGGCGAATTTCCGGTCTTGGCAAAATGCACACTAATCTGTGAGGCATCCAGATTTGCCTGCGCTTGCAGGACTTCTGGCCGCCGACTCAATGCCGTCTTTACCATCCCCTTTACATCATCGCTTAGAAGTTTTGGCTCAGAAGAGGAGGCCTGTTTAATAGGCGTTCGAGGATCAATACCCATTGTAGTCGCAAGACTCACTACAGAAATAGCAGCATTGTTTCGGGCTAGATTTAAATTTAATACAGCATCCGCAACCGCGGTCTGAGCACGCACAACGTCGGAAGGAAGCCCCAAACCACTACCAAGTAGCGCTTTTGCAAGATCCAGGTGGCCCTGTTGATTCGCCACGTTCGCCTCGTTTACTCCAATCAACAGTAGGTCCTGCGCATAAGTATAGAAGAGTTGTTTGATTTGCAAAGCCAAGTCGGATTGCACTTTGGTAAGATTTTGCGACGCAGACGTTTCCAATACTGCGCTCTCTTTTACAAGATCCCGAGTGTGATTGAAGTCATAAATCAATTGCCGCAAAGTTGCATTTGCCGAAAAACTATTAGATGAGAAGGTAGTTGACGCCGCGGAATCGGGCCCGTTAAACTGACGCGTAAAACTGTAACCAGCATTTACTCCGACATTTGGCCCCAAACCAGCCTTAGCCTGAGATGTTCTCGCTCGGGCAGATTCCAATCCAGATCTGGCTATCAAAACGTTGGGCTGATTCCGCAACCCAATTCTAACTGCCTCATCAGCTGTTAGGGGTCGATTATCCACTTCTGGGTTGACTTTATCAGGACCCGGTAACACGATGGGAGGAGGCAGGGGAGCATCCTGAATTTTCGGCTTAACAGGAGTCGTATCCTGAGCATAACACGTTGCCCCAGACATCGCAATCGCTGCGACGGTAAGAATTGCTATATTTATATTCAAATCTCTCAACGGTATCATCTTTCGTTACGAATATGTCCAACACAAGTTATCAAGCTCGAACTTTCCGAGTTTTTACGAATCTAATAGACACTGGAACAAACGGAAAGTCACACTATAATCGTTAATATACCTCAACGAAATTTGAGAACCGACAACCGTGTCTTGAAGCCAAAGGCTCTTGCGTTTACTGGCGTTCAAACACAATAATGTGTTGCCGCGGAAGTACCTTGATGGTCTCTTTCCACTTGAGGGAGAAAAGCGACATCTCTTTCTTTACCTGTGCTTCGG
>CAISOI010000188.1 GCA_903886985.1 uncultured Chthonomonas sp. | reverse complement strand
TTCGAATGCCCGAGCCGCCAGAAACTGTAAAGTTAATGAATAAGGCAGTTGAACTAGACCCCGAGAATCCCGATATTCTTGTTGCGAGAGCGGAGGTTTTACTGGGAGATGGAAATGATTATGGCACGTTGAAATTTCCTGAGCAGGCGACCGCCGATCTTTTGAAAGCGATAAAGCTTGCACCCAAGAGAATTGACATTATGTACCGGATTGTGTGGTCATCATCCAGAACAGATATACCTACCGCGCTTAATTATATTCAAAAGATATGCGCAATTGATTCTTCCAATGCTTACCCACAGATCCTGCAAACGAGCATTCTACTTTCACGTACCAAGTTCGGAACTTTTGCGAGAACGC
This sequence comes from uncultured Chthonomonas sp., assembly GCA_903886985.1. Lineage (GTDB taxonomy): Bacteria > Armatimonadota > Chthonomonadetes > Chthonomonadales > CAJBBX01 > CAISOI01. Next base: position 5,407 of record CAISOI010000188.1, on the reverse strand, counting down.
TCAACGCCATTTTAGCGTTAAAGGCTCCCGCGCAATACGATCACGATGGTTTGATCAATAGCGTGAACTCTGACGACAATATTGTCAGTGAGATTACCGCTGCGCTAAATTCTATCCAGTTGATTACAAGTCTACAGGATGGCGCCTCCTGTGTAATCCCTTACGTGAATAGCTCAATGCCCCGCACGCTTCAACCGGTTCAAGAAATATGTGAATGGATACGAACGAGTGCTATCGTGACAATTGAGTCCAGCCGAGAGATCCATGATTTTGCCTATAATGTACTCACTTTATCGGACCTCTTAGCAAAACGATCTGAGACCGAACAGGCGTTCAAAGTTGTCTCTGCTCTCGATTTCTGCAGCCAGATACTACATGGCTCTAGATGGAGCAATGGCTTATATAAGTTCAGACAGGAATATGCCCGCATAATGACAAGCATCATGTACTTTGCAAGTATTCATAGCCAATATGAGACACTTTACAGACTGGTCGGCAATGAAACCCTGGCGAACAAGTTCCACGATACACGTCGAGATTACCTAAAACTTTTTAGCGAAGAGAGTCACCTCTTTTTCGGATTGATTGTTGACTTTTAGCTCGTCAGGTTTGCGAGTGTTTGATTTGAGAAGAGGCATCACGAACTTTTGGAACGCATCGAGGTCATGAACGGCGTCCGATATTGAGATAAAAGAAAAGACCGACTTCCTCGCGAAGTCGGTCCAGTAATGCGTATGGCTAAGAATACAAACGTGTCATTTGAACCACCGAACAATTGTTCTATTCTCTGTCGTTAGCTAACTAAAAGAGACACACGCACGTTCTTATCGTCCTCCGTCAGCACCTATATACTGGTGGTAATTGTGGTTTAGATCATTTGACGAAACCAAACACATTGATCCTGAAATCGTCAGGGAAAATGCTCGCCAATCAAAGTTTACGCGTCTTCTCCGACTTCTTTCCCTTATGTCGTACTGTTGAACCGCCTGGATAGACGGGCGGAGCCAACGTATTGTAAGCCTTGTTTCCCCACACTAGTATTCCAATATATTGTGGTATCGGGGTTCCGTCTGAATAATATCCCAATACCGTCAGAGTTCCCTTTGTGTGAGGGATAACTGATATTGTCACGGGGACAGTTTGGGTAGGACAATTGTTAACATCAACACATTTTGGAATCGAGACAGAGCCAAGACTAATTGAAGCGAACTGTGTATCACTAATTCTTACGTCTGCTGAAGTACAGGCGGCAGTAACATCATAGTTTTTTAGCGTAACTGAGGAGGTAAATGTTTGTCCAGACATCATCGACGAATCAGGTCCATCCGCAAAACTGATGGGTGTACACACACCACCACCAGGGACAAACGGACCGTGAGGTCGCTGGCGAGGCATTGCACCGATGTTCATGAGCAATACTAATATCCCAACAATCACGACTGAACCATGCTTCTTATTCATCAGAATGTGCAATTTAGTCACCTCTCCACAATTCGTGGATCATAAGTCAAGGAAATATTGAACTCAACTTTGTCCATTTGCAGTTATGTCGATCTTCCGATTTAACTGTCTCAACTCACCGTTAACCGTCAAATCAAAACTGAGTTTAATAGGACCTTTATAAGTTGGAACCTCATTTACAACTGTCCTTTTAATTGTGCCTAACAAAGTTGCAGTTTGCGCGATTCCGTCTTCAATGCTGCCACCCACTATAATTGTATTTACTGAATGTTTTGGCAACAAACTAACTGTCACTCGATCTTCCCCTATAGGTGTTTGTCCGTCGCTAGTGACGGTCGGTTTAGGCACACTAAAACAACCTCTATTGTCCTCACACGCCACAGTCAACGCAAAACGATACTCATTCGCAACAGGCTTTGCGACAATCACTGATTTATGCGACCTAGTTTTGACTGGTGTTCCAGTAGGTGATACAAGTCGTACAGGTGGAGGTGGTACGGATTGTCCCTCATTGGCACCATCGGTTGGTGCAAGACTAATCGGCGTACATACACCTCCGCCAGAATCAATGCCAATGGGCTTACCCTTGTCTTTAGGACCACACGAGGAAATACCTATGGAGAGACAGAGTGCAACGGCAATCATCAATGCATTTCGACGTCGGTCAAACTTCAAATCACACCTCATAATCTGGTACTACCAAACCAAACGACTTGTTTAGTTTGGTGGGGGACAGCGCTAAGTTGATTGTGCTAAGTCGAGTGCTTGCAATAGACTGCTATTATATCCTGAATTCCAACAAGCTGCAAATATTTTCTCGTCCATTGTATTACGCAAATTCTGTAAGTCAGATAAACATCCTGACACGGACGATTCAGGGTTAGAATTATTAGACTCCTCGCGAATGCGAGAAGCTACGGCGAATAGCTTAACTGATCTTTCAGAATCCTTAATTTTGCAAAATACCTGTGCCAGACCCATAAACGAGTAGTACAAATAGTCACCGGAGTTCAAAGAGAAGCGGATAGTTAATGCTTCTCGCATGTGGCGAATAGATTGATCATAGTCCTTTAGTTCCATTTCAACCACACCTAGGTTATGAAGGGCATTTGCTAACGAGGTTGGTTCGCCGGACTGTCTCAGAATTTCTTCGGCCTGCCTTAATACTTTCAGAGCTTCAGTATATTCCTCTCGGTTCAATAATATAGCCCCGACATTACTTAGGCATACCGCCAAGTACGAAAGATTGTTGAGTTTTCGATAAAGTTCCGCACTCTTGCGGTAAAGCTCTATTGCTTCTTCTTCATTCCCCTTTATCCAATTTGCGTAGCCCATATTGTTTAACGCAGCAGCAATTCCCTCGCTATCGTTCAGTTGCTCTTTCAGAACTAAGCATCTCTGATAGAGACTCAATGCTTCGTCAATATTTCCCAATTGCGAGTAGATGATGCCAGTAGCATTCAGAGATTTTGACAACAGAATAAGATCCAATTCTTCTTTTCGGTCAATTGCACCTTCTAACCAAGATTTCCCTTCGGTCAAATAGCCTCGGATCAGCCAAAATCGATGCATTGCCGATGCAATTCTTAGCCTATAATCACCATCCGTTGACCAAGCCAGTGCGGATCTAATGTTATCATGTTCCATCTCAATCAGTTCTAAGTAATGCTTTTGATCGTGACTCTTTAGGTGCGGTTCTGCCTCTTCCGCCAATCCCAAAAAGTAATCCCTATGTGCAGTTTTGAAGCGATCATCCTCTTCCGCCTCTTGCAGTTGTTCTTGTCCAAACTGCCGAATGGTCTCAAGCATACGGTAGCGCGATTCGCCATTAATTCCCTCTTCGCGCTTCACCAGATACTTTTGAACCAGCGCAGAGAGCGCGGGAAGCGAATCGATATCTTCCAATGTGGCATCCGGGCAGACTGCCTCCATCGCTTCGAGGGTCCACCCATTCTGAAATACTGAGAGACGCCGTAACAGGACCTTCTCCGGCTCCTGCAACAGGTTGAAACTCCACAATATGGTATTTCTGAGGGTCTGGTGTCGTGGCATAGCGGTTCTTGTTCCGCTATTTAGCAATCGGAAGAAGTCCGTCATGCGCGGGAGTATTTGCAGGGGAGTAAGAACACTTACTAATGCTGCGGCGAGTTCAATGGCAAGTGGTATTCCGTCTAATCTGTGGCAAATACTCACTACTGCCAACATAGATTTATGCCGTTGATCGATCCTAGGATTGACCAGAATCGCTCGATCCATAAATAGTCGAACTGCTTCATAATCCAATAGTGTGGAAGTGTCTTGCTCGCTCGCAGAAATGGATTTCGGAGATGGCACTGTCAATGCCGAAATGCTGTGCTGCTTCTCTCCGCCAACGCCCAAATGCTCGCGCGAAGTGGCGATGATCTTGAGGTCGGGGCAGTTCGTCAGCAGGGTCTCCGCTAGCTGAGCGCTGGCTGCCACCAGATGCTCGCAGTTATCGAGAAGTATCAAAACCTGCTTGGATGCAAGGTGCTCTGCCAAGATTTCCAGAAGAGGTCTTCCTGCCTGTTCGCCAACGCCAAATATCTTAGCCACGGCTTGAACTACTGAGGCGCTATCCGTCAAGGCAGAGAGATCGACAAACCATACTCCGTCTCGGAATTCATCCAGAAGTTCTGCCCCAATCTGGAGCGCAAGCCGCGTTTTACCGCTGCCGCCGGAACCCAAAAGTGTCACCAACCGGCTGCTCTTCATCTCGTCGCACAGATACTTCATCTCTTCTGCGCGCCCAACAAACGAAGTCAGCTGAACGGGCAGATTATTAGGAACTACGTCCAAGGAATGAAGCGGCGGGAATTCCGAAGGTCGATCGACACTATTCACCTGAAAGATATGCTCGGGGCGATTGAGGTCTTTCAAACGATGGAATTTTAGATCAAGTAGTGAGACATCGTCAGGGAGTTTATCTACAATCTGGGCGCAAAATGCCTCAGAAGCGAGAATCTGCCCGCCATGCGTTATCTTGAGGATACGGTCGGTTCGAGCAAGGGATACTCCGAAATAGTCGCCATTGCGAAGTTGCGCATCGCCGACATGCAGTGCCATTCGCACCTTAACGGGACGCGAGTCGCAAGCTTGCCAATCTTCTTGAAGGATACGTCGTTGGGATTCAATTGCCGCTGCGAGAGCTTGTGTGGATGTTGGGAATGCGACGAGAAACGCATCTCCCATCGTCTTAAATATATAGCCACCATGCGCCTGCATAGTAGTCGACATAATGCAGTCGTGTTTTTCCACAGCTAGGAGCATGGATGGTTCATCCTGCTCGAAACTGCGCGTACTTCCAGCTATGTCCGAGAAAAGGAACGCAACCGTTCCTGAGGGGAATTCTGACACGATTGATCAACCTGTTCTTAAGACGGATTGACTTGCTGTTTACATTTTAATCTGCGGTTGGACTCAACTTAACGCCTTCTTATTATACGACGCAATCATTATATTGTGACTGGCCAACTGAAATTTTGTAACACATTTTATGACTATTGCACTCTGTGAAACCACACACGAGATGTTTACACCTCATTACGGTAGCAAGCATAGGATTTGTTACCGTGAGGCCAGGCACCCCGACCGCATCAATTTGCAGCCGCCAACATCAACAAGTCATTGCCCCGATTTACAAAGTGAAAACTTGTCATGCTCGAGCGAACCCCGATTCCTTCCAGATATAAACAAATCGTCGTGGCGAAAGCGAAGTATCTGTTCTTTGACACTAACGGATTAAATCCCGTTAGATTCGTTAGAGAGGAGTGCCATTTCGTCATTCCCGCGAAGGCGGGAATCCATAAAAACCTTCTATCCAGAACCAAGTCCCAGATCCCATGTACAACAAATCAATCCGTCATTCTGAGCCTGCGAAGAATCTGATTTTGACGTTGCCTTTTGAAGGTCAAAAACAGACCCTTCG
>CAISOI010000187.1 GCA_903886985.1 uncultured Chthonomonas sp. | reverse complement strand
GTGACCGTTGAAGGTGAGGTCGTTGGCCAGATCGGTCCGGGATACCTTGTGCTGGTCGGCGTAAACCGATCCGATACTCATGTCGACGCACAATACATCGCCGATAAAATTGTCAATATCCGCATCTTTGAAGACGATCAGAACAAAATGAACCTCTCTTTAGTCGATACCGGAGGTGCAGCGCTGATCGTTTCACAATTTACTCTTTATGGAGATGCTCGCAAAGGCAGACGGCCCGGATTTGTAGATGCGATGGGTGGCGACGAAGCAAAAGCCCTTTATGAAACCGTTTGTGATTTGGTGTCAGCGCAGAACATTCAGGTTCAAAAAGGTAAGTTTGGTGCTCACATGGATGTAAGGCTCTGGAACGATGGCCCGGTCACCATCCTTCTTGATAGTTCAAAGCAATTTTGATTTGGGTCGGCTCAGAGGTCCGTGGCACGATCCATAAGTAGTCTCAATAGCGACATAATAAGTAATATTCTAGTTAATTGGGGAGTATTTTCATGAATTCAGGCAGCGCCGCTGGTACTACTGCCGCCTTTTTTGTAGCACGCCTTAGTTCGACCCGACTTCCACGCAAGGTTTTGCTGCCTGTCAAAGGCAAGCCCCTCATCATCCAACAGATGGAGCGAGTCAAAATTGCCACTCGCCCTGAGAGATTTGTTCTCTGCACCACCGATAGCCCAAACGACGATGAACTTGTCGCAGTTGTGAAAGATTACGGAATTGACGTATTCCGTGGTCCCGAGCTGGATGTCCCTCGACGATTGCTTTTGGCGACAGAGGAGTTTGATGTTGATACATTTGCATTGGTAGAGGCGGACGAACACTTCGTCGATCCTGACCACGTTGATACAGTCTTGAATTGGGTGGACACCAATGGTGGGGGGGACTGGGTTCATGTCGTTGGTAATCCCATTGGAGCTTGGACCCGCGCAATCAGCCGAAACGCCCTCCGAGAAATATGTGGTGAACTAACCACAGAGGGCCTGGATGGATGGGGTGCGTTCTTTGAAAAACAACCAGAACGATTTAAGCTTGGACAGTTGCAGATTCAGTCTGATGAAGATGCTGCTTTCTCAGAAGATCTCCGCTTGACGATCGATTACCCAGAAGATTTCGAGTTACTGGAAGCATTGTATGACCGACTTTATGAGGAAGGCAAGCCGCTCCGGTTACCCGCAATCATGAAGACGCTTCGCGAGAATCCAGAACTCATCAAGATTAACTATTATCGCCAAGACCAGTATTGGGAGCGGCTAAAGAGTCAAGCTGGCGGGCTTTACGATTAGTCAGACAATCGCGCGGACGATTTGATCGCCGCAATAGGGTTGAATGGGACTTGAAAGGAAATGTGATGACGGACGTTATTGCGTCGGAAGTACCGACGGTGAATTTTGCAGATAACTCGGGTGCGAAGCTCTGGGAGCGCGCAAAGAAGATCATTCCGGGCGGAAATGGAATTATTTCAAAGCGTTCAGAGCGGTACTTGCCTGGACAGTGGCCCGCATACTACAAAAAGGCTCAGGGCTGTGAGATCTGGGACCTCGATGGTAATCACTACTATGATTTTGCGCAGATGGGTGTTGGCGCCTGTACGCTCGGTTATGCCGATCCCGATGTTAATGCGGCAGTAATAAGCGCCATCAATGACGGAAATATGGCGACACTCAACGCGCATGAAGAGGTTGAACTCGCCGAAAAGATGCTCTCCTTGCATCCCGAGATGGCGATGGCACGGTTTTCACGTACGGGTGGAGAAGCGTGTGCGATAGCCGTACGCATTGCGCGCGCCGCGGCTGGTAAACCGAAGGTTGCGCTCTGCGGATATCATGGCTGGCACGATTGGTATCTCGCCGCAAACCTTGGGGACAAAGGCAGCCTAGATGGTCAACTTCTTCCCGGGTTGGACCCTGCTGGTGTGCCCGAAGCACTTCGTGGCTCCACTCTAACCTTCAACTTTAATCGTCTCGACCAATTAGAGCAGATCGTGGCTGAGCACGGCGATGAGATTGGAGTAATCATGCTAGAACCGATGCGCGGAACGAAGCCGGATGCGAGTTTCCTTCAGGGTATTAGAGCCATTGCAGACCGGATTAAAGCTGTATTGATTTTTGACGAAGTGACATCCGCGTTCAGAGTGAATATGGGTGCTATCTATAAGACCTTGTCGGACGTTGTGCCAGACATGGCGGTCTTTGGCAAGGCACTCGGTAATGGTTATCCGATCTCAGCAGTTTTGGGAAGCGCTGAAGTTATGTATCACGCTCAGGACAGTTTTATCAGTTCCACCATGTGGTCTGAGAGAACCGGATTTGTTGCCGCGCTCGCAGCAATCAAAAAGATGGAGCGCGAACCCGTTACGGAACGGTTAGTTCATTACGGCAACCGAGTAAATGCAGGTTGGAAAGAGCTGGCAGATCGCCACGGTTTCACAATTGGAATCGGAGGTTGTCCGCCACTGACATCACTCTCCTTCAAATTGCCGAATCCGCTCGAAGTGCAAACTCTCTATGCTCAGGAGATGCTCAAGACGGGCTATCTTCTTGGTGCGGCGGTCTATACGACCTACGCCTACACGGATGAGATCATCGACAGGTTTTTGGCAGAATCTGACGAAGTTTGGGCTATCCTGCGAAAAGCAGTTGACTCGGGCGATGTCAAGCAGTTCATAAATGGAGGTGTTTCAAGCCCAGGCTTCCAACGATTGACCTAGAATCTTTTTGTAGTGTGCCGGATCGATAGTCAGACAGCGGAGGTACCGACTTTGGTACCTCCGTTAATTTTGTCCTGCTCTTCATTCACTCTTGAGTCTCGAATTATTTATGCCAAGGTCACCCTGATAACCCCAGCCACCCGCTCTATGAAATATTTTCGCGCTTACAACAATTGCCATATTCGTGCTCAATCTTCGGTATCGTGATTGTTGTGTCCACTACAATCCCACATATTTTTTGAAATCCCTTACCAAAACTTCGTAACCGTTCTATATGTGAATCGTCTAATAAATTAGAACTCCAACGGTACTACCAAAAGCCACCTGTTTTCCCAGACAAGGTGCAGTATGTGATAAATTTCACAATGTTTATGGTAAACTTTAGACGAAACCAGTGAGTGATAGGCTCAGTAGATATGAGCAGGCAGTAAGGGAGATCACAAGTAGATGATAAAGAAGATTACACAAAAATTAGATCATATGATGATGCCAACCTCGGTTGGAACAGATAGCAAGCGACCAGTATTCGATATTTGGTTAGGTTATTTACTGATAAGAGACAAGAGTGTTTGCAAAAGTATTAAACTGAAGTCTTTAGGGATTGGATGGGGCATAGCCGTTGGACTGTTGATGATGGAAGTAGTTCTCTATCACTACATGCGTGTTCCTACACATCCAATGGAAGGACCAGTTCATCTAAGCATAACGGGCTTCAGTGCCATTCTATTCGGTTTGATGGCAATGGTGCGATACGCTCCGAAAGATTGCGTAACACGACAGCGCTACCAGCGTTTTCCAGTTATTCCGTTGAAAGCATCTCAAACATCTGAGCTTAAGTCACACAGTGTTAGAATCGGGGCACCGGCGCCTCGCTATGCGGTCATCCCACGTCGGGATCGATAATATAGCGGTCAGGTTTTGACCCGGGTCGTCTGCATAAGCAGGCGGCCTTTTTTGTTTCTGGTTTGAACGTGCATAATAACGTCAGGCCCTCGCTCAGACGCAAAACTGCGGAGAAAATCTAGTCCGAGTCCAAACAACATGCAACCGAACACCAAAGATGACGATTATCTACAAGTGAATTCCGACGTGTTATTGGAATGGCGGACTCATCCTTTTAGGCATCGTCCGTGGCAGGCACCAGTAATTTTAAGTGCGATGGCGTTCGCAGTCTTGGTCGGCTATCAACTCTTTCATAGTCCGGTCATCTGCATAGCGGCAATTCTCATGGTTTTTGGTGCCACTTCTGAGTATTGGATGCCCACTAAGTATAAGTTGACGGCAATGGGAGCTTACTCCAAAGGATTAACCTCCAGATTTGAAATACCCTGGGCAGAGGTACGACGACAGTTGATAGGTGAAGATGGGGTTAAGCTAACACCACTTTCAAAGGCAAGTAGGCTGGATGCCTATCGAGGCGTGCTTTTGCGCTTTCCAGACGGTACGGACGCCACCACAAAGGAACAAGTATTGACTACAATTGAGCGTGCGCTAGTGGACGTTCGAGCAATACAATTATCTGGGGAAAGCTGCAATGATTGATAGGTGGAGTGAAGACCTAACCGTCGAAGAGCTGAACAAACTAATCAATGATATCGCAGATGCCATTGTGAAGCGGGGGCTGACCACGCCCGCAATCCTATTTTTAGAGATGAACCGCCCACTCTCGTTCGTCGCAAGTCAAAGCTTGGTGGTAGGGGCACCGTTCCTAGCACCCTTTGTAGGGATAGACCGTGTGCAGGATTTTTCCAGACTTCTGAAAGACCGGCAGAACGTTGAGATGCTGATTCGCCGCATTGAAGACAGGAGTGAAGAACCTACCGTTCCCGTGTCAAAAACTAGTACGGAACAGTGATTATTTTGATTGTCATGCAGGAATTTGGACCGTAAATTCGCAAAAGGTATCTATGGATCATTCGGACCCCGTAAACCGCATAGTAATTCTAGCAATCTGTGTTGCCATTCTTGTAATGATCGGCAGATCGCGTCGTGGCAATCATCCTTTTATCCGCCGGATTCCCGGTTTGGATGCAGTCGAAGAGGCAGTCGGTCGTGCAACAGAGATGGGCAGACCGATGCTGCTGGTATCTGGG
>CAISOI010000186.1 GCA_903886985.1 uncultured Chthonomonas sp. | reverse complement strand
GTCTGAGGGTGTGGTCAGAACAATGCTCGACCTACGGTGCAGAATTATTCCCCTCTGGCTGAATGTTCTAGCCGACGAAATCGTCGCAGGCAGCGCAACTCTTGTTGGCTTCACCTGTATGTTTGACCAGACAATTGCTTCTGTTGCTCTGGCAAAGATGATCCGTGAACGTGCTCCAGAAAAAATGATTGCCTTTGGTGGAGTTGCCGTGCGCACTCCTACTGGGCAGATGCTCATGCGCGCATTCGATTGGATTGACACAATCTGTGATGGTGACGGAGAGGCGACCATAGTACCGTTAGCTTTAGCTTCCGTTGGGTCTTTACCGCTTTCCGACGTACCGGGACTGCTAATCAGAGATGAAGGCGCGAACATAATTCATACTGCGACGATACCGTACATCGACATGAATACTATCCCCTGCCCAAACTACGACGACTTCTTTGTTGATCTTGCAGATCTGGCTGAAAAACACCGAGTTGATATCCATCCCATAAGTCTGCCCGTTGAGAACTCGCGTGGATGTTGGTGGGGTCAAAAGAGTCACTGTGTATTCTGTGGTATTCGCGACGAAGACATGGCATATCGAGCACGAGATGCATCTAGGACTCTGAAAACTCTTGCGGAATTGAATTCGAAATATGGAATGACTTCATTTCGGTTCTCCGACTACATTCTGCCCATAAAGTACTTTGACACACTGTTGCCAGCCTTGGACGAAATGGGAAAGCCATATCACTTAAGCTCAGAGATGAAGGCAAATCTCACCGAAGAGAAAGTCGCAAGGCTATCTCGGGGCGGATTTCACGAAGTACAATTGGGTATTGAATCATTCAGTACGGAAGTGTTGAAGAAAATGCGCAAAGGGGTGACAGGCATACAAAATGTCTACAGCCTCTTACTGGGAAAGCGCTACGGTATTCGCATATTGTTTAACATACTCTATGGATTTCCCGAAGACGTTTATGAGTCCTATGAAGAAATGGCAGGGCAACTTCACCTGCTTCGCCATCTCGATCCACCCATTTCTTGCGTTCCTGTCCAAATAACCCGATTTGCCCCGTTAGAGCAAGCGCCGGAAAGATTTGGTATCGAGCGTGGTGGACCAGCACCTTCTTATTCTTTGATATTCTCTCGAGAGTTTGTGCGCTCCACCGGTTTCGACATGAAGGACTTTTGTTACTATTTCGAAAGAACTTTTGAAAATGCTCCCCGATTAGAAGCTTGTTATCGACGGATCAACTCAATTGTTTCCGAATGGAGAGTGGGCGCGGAGAAGAAGACCGCATGGCTTTATCGCGTTTCAGAAGATGGAGTCACCGTCGTTCACGACGCCAGAACAGGTAACGAAAATACCTATGTACTAGACGCTGACGTTGAAGCCCTTCTTCGGAGATGCGAGTGCCCGACCGCTCTTCGAGAATTAGAAAACCAATTTGAGAGAGGCGTTAGGTACAAGTCTACTCTGGTCAGAGCAAAACAACTCGGACTGGTTTATGAAGACGACAATAAAATTGTCAGTCTCATACTCCCCAGTGAGCCGCCAAAATTGAATCGACCACAACCTAACCGCGAAGTCACCTTGCGGTTATCAAAGGCTGATCGACAGATACTTATGTAAGCCTCACACTCATTTGCACCAATCCACAATTAGTCATTCGACAAGGAATACCACGCCGCCGCCACAAAATTGTGGCGGCACATTCGATTATCCTGCCGAATAGAAGCTAGTTGATGATGCTAAATTAAGATTGAATTATCTTAGAGCCACATCGTACTATGCTGAGCAGCGAACATGTCGACGCCCGCGGCGCGGAATGAACAGGCTCTCCAGCGCTTCAACTAGCATCTGCAACACAGAGTTACCCTTGTATTGTTTTTCGTCCAGTACTTGATTCATAATTGTCCCCTTCATTTCAGACCTAAGTGGTGTTATTGCCCAATAATGGCTCGGGATACTCGTCACAATGACTTGCACCTCCGCCTACCTATATGTAGTTGCTATCATTATTGACCACTCCCGTTAACCGTCCATTAATTCACGCTTTAAGGGATCATATGCAAAACAAGGAGAAGGTTCTGTTTATTGTCGCGAAACGGTCGATCAGGTCTCTCACATAGTAAACTGTTATCAAGTTTCAGTATTTACTACTGTCAAGGATTGATAAGCCCATGAATCACTCTCGCAGAACTTTTATACAATATGCTGGTGCACTTGCTATGACGCCCACAATTCTTCCCGCGAATTGGCACCAACAAGGTGGAACAGGAACGTCTATGCCAAGGAGCATCCCCGAGGATCAAGGAGTATCGTCCGGACAGATAATCAATTTTCTGGATTCAATCGTAGCTTCTAAAATAAATCTCCATTCTTTGATGGTCATTCGACACGGTAAGGTTGTTGCTGAAGGATGGTGGGCGCCTTACGCGTCCAATTTGAAACATACTTTCTACTCACTGAGCAAAAGCTTCACATCGACGGCGGTAGGATTTGCGGTCACTGAAGGGAGATTCCGGCTCGATGATCGTGTAATCTCCTTCTTCCCGGACAAGGTTCCTGCTAATGCAAGTACCAATCTGGAATCGATGCAGGTTAAACATCTTTTAATGATGGGCACCGGGCATAGTGCAGATTCACTCGATTTCAGTAAGCTTGACGAAGACTGGGTCAAACTTGTGCTGTCAAAACCTGTTGACCATACACCAGGAACCCACTTTGTTTACAACAACGGAGCTACATTCTTACTGTCGGCAATAGTACAGAAAATGACGGGGAAAACAGTTCACAACTATCTCAAACCCCGGCTTTTTGAACCCTTGGGAATAGATGGGACCGATTGGGAACTTAACAAATCCGGTATCAATCCAGGTGCCTGGGGGCTCCGAGCAAATACAGAAGATATTGCCAAACTGGGCCTGCTTTATCTACACGGTGGCGTTTGGAATGGTGCAGAGGTATTGCCCAAATCGTGGGTTGACTCCGCGACACGAGTCCAGATTGAAAATGCCGTGGGACAAACGCAGGCAGCAAAAGACGCTAACGACTGGATGCAAGGTTATGGATACCAATTCTGGAGATGCCGGCACAACGCGTTCCGAGGAGACGGAGCATTTGGTCAATTCTGTCTCGTGATGCCAGAACACGACGCGGTTGTAGCAATTACTAGCGAAAACCAGGATATGAAGGCTATCCTAAACGCCGACAGGAAACACCAAATTCCAGC
>CAISOI010000185.1 GCA_903886985.1 uncultured Chthonomonas sp. | reverse complement strand
GCCTTTTAACGCGCTTCCCAAGAAGGTTATTTTTTGTGTCGCTTCGCCAATGATCAGTTAGATCATCATAAGAGGTTCTCCATATTAATTTGCCATCAATGGTACGGCAAACTATAAATTTTTTGTAATCCGGCTCAGAATCCGGTGTATCCGAACTGTATATCACCTGGTTGTCTGATCGGAATATCAAGGCGTTGTACGAGACTGCATGATCCGACCATAATTTCTTGGAATTTGAAATTACAGAGATTTGCAACGTACCATCGACTGCCTCGGTGATTTGGCACTTTGGCACTTCAGTATTTAATGTGTATAACAACAAAACAAGACCAATCATTGAAAGTATCTCCAAATGTGACACATATACGTCGTTCTGCATATATTCTATATTAATTATTCGATTAAATCACCCGCATGTGGTCATGTCGGAATTGGTTGGTATGTACTTGCCCGGTAAGAAGTGTAGCCTTGGTTATTATGTTTGCCGGGTCCCAAGGTTAGCTGGTAGGAGAGCCAGTTGGTCCTCGGACTACGGTTGTGTTGCCATTAGCATCTTGACTGTGGGACTTTATACAACTTGGATTGGTTACACTGAGTAGTGTATCGAATTTGTAGTAGTCTTGCGCAGAAATATCGGAGGCGAATCCAAATTCGTTTGCCTTGTCTGACTTTTGAGTAACGTGCGGGAAAAAGTTAAACTCAGCGTGAGGAGTTTGGACAGCCCTTTTGGGGACGAAGCTACTTACTGCTTCATCCTGCTCGACAGATGTGAGATCTGTGATCATAGGACTACCTACATTCGTGAAAGTCTTCAACAGGGTGTCGAGGACTTACAACAAGTGCCAACCGGAGATTGGCTTTTACAGGGGGGTACATGGTTGTGCCGCGACTCGGATTTGAACCAAGGACACATGGATTTTCAGTCCATTGCTCTACCAACTGAGCTACCGCGGCATAACGTCTCGAAAGACCGGTCATGTCAAACGACCGGACCGTATTATACATCGGGATATTTCGATTGTCAAGCCGTTTGGGTCGTTGCTTTGTGCTCAGTATCTGTGGTTATGGTTGGGTGAACTTGATCCAGAATTACCGCGACAACCATATCGCTAATCACATTTGTGGCTGCTCGAAACCTGCCGACAATCCAATCGACCGGCAGAATTACCGCGAAAACCGCCACCGCAACTGCATCTGGCAGTCCAGCAGCCTTTAGCACCAGCGGCAAAGTGATGAGTCCAGCTTCTGGAACCCCGGCAATGCCAATGCCTGCCATAACGGAGGATAGTGCAATCGTCATCTGTTGACCCAATGTGAGGTGAAATCCCATCGCCTGCGAGACAAATAGGGCGGCAGAGGCTTCATAAAGAATGATGCCATCGTGATTCAGGTTCGTTCCCACGCATGCCGCCAAGCGCGAGGAGTCCGTCGAGACTTTCAGCTTTTCGTCCAGGCACCGGAGCGTGATCGGAAGTGTTGCGAGGCTACTGCCTGCGGAAAGTGCTGTGATAATCGCATCGATTCCATTTCGAAAGAACCATATCGGCGATTTGCGTGCTAGGACAAATATGAGCATGCTGTAATACAAGACGGCATGGATAACCAGCCCGGTTATCATGACCAGCAGAAAAGTGCCGAGATCGGTGAACACCTTCGGGCCAGTCTTTGCGACAACTCCTGCCACTACGGCGAATACTGCGAAGGGTATGAGCTGGATGAGCCAATGCAATATAGTCTGAAGAATTTGGAAGATTGTCCCGATAAGTGACTCTAATAGACCCACTCCCTGCTGTAGGGATGCATCGCTGCTCTCTTTGACTTTGCGGATGGCTGCGCCGCCAATGACTGCAAGCAGAACTACAGAAATAACGCTATTCTGTGCGAACGGTGTGACGATGCTCTCCGGTACCCATCCCTTAACGTTTTCCACCAGATCGAGGGTGGGTTGTTTTTCGACTGCCGGTTTCGCGGCGGAAGCACCCAATTTTGGTTTGGCTATGGATTGGGAGTGGATCGCCTGCGCCAACGTGTGGGCTGAGGCACCAGCATGAGTCAAATTGGAGAGCGAGAGACCGATAGAAATTGCAACGCACGCATTGAGGAGGCTAATGCCAATTAGTTTGAGACCCTTGACGGCAGGAATATGTGTTCGAATGAACGCATCCAGAACTGCGAAGAGTATAAGCGGAGTAGCCAGCGCCTTTAGCAGAACGAGAACCAATCTCCCGAATTCACTCACGGTGGCGGACGGAGCCGGTAAGAACATTCCAAACAGAGTTCCCAGGGCAACGCCGATAAGAATCCGAACGTAGAGTGGGATGGCGCGAGATTTTGTAGTCTGGTTAGAGGGCATTCTCAATCCAATGATGAAAGTGTTTCAATATTATGTAGGTTTGTCCGTGTGTTGGAGTTATCCTGCTAAGTGACTTCAACATTCATTTGAATATATCCGTTTGAAGGGTTTGATAATGTCGATTTCAGCCAAGTTTGCCCATACGAATCTTGTTGCACGCGATTGGAGAAAGCTCTCCGAGTTTTATCAAGTCGTCTTTGGTTGCGTGCCACTGGTGCCAGAGCGAGATTTTGCGGGTCCTGATCTCGAGGCAGGAACGGGCGTAGCGGGTGCTCGGCTGAGTGGAGTACATCTCCTATTGCCGGGTTATGGTGAGGACGGGCCAACGTTGGAGATATTTCACTACAGTATCCTGGCGCACGGACCTGTGCCAGCTGTCAATCGACCTGGTTTCGGGCATATTGCGTTCGTGGTGGATGATGTTGAGGCGGCGGTGGCGGAGGTATTAGACCATGGTGGTTCGCGAGTGGGTGAAATTGTTACCTTGAAGGTGGAGGGTCCAAAGGTCACCTGGTGCTACGTTACAGATCTAGAAGGAAACATCATAGAATTGCAGAGCTGGTCAGATTAGTATAATATCAGCATAATCGTTGTGACTGGGTGCTTCTGCTGTTACGATGAAGGCAAAACAAACACTAAACTATGTATAACGTTATGAAATGTCCTTCGGTAGATTTATGAACTCTTTGAGGTGTCAACAACTCTTGAAATCTCGCCAACAATCGGCTTTGGCTGCTATAGCAATGTCATCGGGCATATTGATTTCGGCAGGAGCCTATCAATCTAAAGCGCCCATCTCCGGGGCACAGGTTTACAAGTCAAAATGCGCCCCTTGCCATGGCGCAAAGGGCGAAGGCACCAAGATATATGTCAAAACCCTCGAAGGTAACCGGTCCCTCGGCGAGCTTACGCGCTATGTTGCAACCTCGATGCCACCCGGACCAAAACATTGCCCTGCACCAGAAGCGGCAACGGTTGCCAAGTATCTTTTCGATGAGTTCTACTCGCCAGTCGCGCAGGAGCGAAGGCGACCCGCTCGCGTCGCTCTCAGTCGAATGACGGTTCGTCAATTGCGCAATTCGCTCGCTGACCTTATCGGAAGCTTTCGAGGAGATTTCTCCGTTAGTGATAAGCGCGGACTGCATGCAGAATATTTTAAATTGGCGCGATTTAACGACCGTGCTGTCGATCGTGTTGATCCGCAAGTCAAGTTCGACTATGCAAACAAGACGGCGATCCCCGAACAGACAGACCCATATCAGTTCGCGATGCGATGGAGCGGTTCTGTAATTGCTCCTGATACGGGGGAGTATGAGTTCGTAGTTCGGACTGACCAAGCCACCCAGCTTTTCGTAAATAATCAGAGAAAACCTCTGATCGACGCCATCATTAAGTCGGGAAATGACAACGAATATCGAGCGTCGATCTATCTTCTCGCAGGGCGCGCTTACCCAATCCAACTGCAGTTCACTAAGGGTGTCACGGGTGTTGATAATTTACAGAAGCTTAAACAGAAACCTGCACAAAATTCCTTCATTACTTTGGCATGGCGGCGCCCTAAAGAGGTGGAAGAGGTAATTCCACAACGTTGTCTCACACCAGAATCGGTGCGCGAGACTTATGTTGCAGGGACTAATTTTCCTCCGGACGATCGCAGTATCGGATATGAGAGAGGAACAAGTGTTGATAAAGCCTGGGACGAAGCAGCGACAACATGCGCGTTAGAAGCGGCAGTGTTTGTTTCCGAACATTTAAGGGAATTTACTGGAGCAGCCGAAAACTCTCCGGATTTCGCTACGAAAACTAAAAAGTTTTGCTCGCAGTTTGTGGAGAGGGCGTTTCGCCGACCGCTCAGCGCGGAAACAAATGAGGTCTATGTAGATAAACTGTTTCGGGCGGATGACGTTATCCACTCTGTTAAGAGAATAATAGTGTTGGCTCTTATTTCGCCGAGGTTTCTTTATCGCGAAATCGAGAGCGCGAAGCATGATTCCTATGAGACAGCGTGCCGAATTTCGTTCGCAATTCAGGACTCGCTGCCCGATCGGGAATTGCTGCGAGCAGCTAATTCGGGTGAACTGGCAACGAAGGAACAAATTGTAAAGCAGGCGGAACGCCTGTATAAGGATCCTCGAACAATTGCCAAACTTCGGGAGTTCTTTTGGCTGTGGCTGAAAGTGGATAGTCATCCTGACCTCGCCAAAGATACCAAGAAATTTCCTGAAATGGATGACACCGTTCGCGCGGACCTTCGGACGTCGATGCAGTTGTTTTTGGAGGATTTGGTTACCTCTGACAAGCCCGATTACCAACAGTTATTTCTTTCCGACAAGGTCTATTTGAATAGCAGGCTCTCCAAGATTTATGGCGGAGGCGTGGCGTCGGATTCGGAGTTTGTACCGGTGACGTTGGATGGGGG
>CAISOI010000184.1 GCA_903886985.1 uncultured Chthonomonas sp. | reverse complement strand
GCCCAGATTGGACGGCGTCTTCTGCTGAGAGCCCACCAGCATTTGGCGGAGGCGGTGGCGGTGGCGACCCCAGTATCTCCTCTAATACCCACTTGCCACGCAACACCGGACTGGTTCTGCGTGGGTAGGAGGTAAGTGTGAGAACTGCCGGCATGGTAATAACTCCGCCGCGTCTACGGTCCTTCAGGTCAACTCGCCGCCATTCTGACCCGACCACTCCATCAATCCCGCAGTGTTTTGCCAGTTCGTCGTTTAAGATGGTGTAGTTACAATCCAGCCAATCCGTCAATGGAGCATTATTGGCAATCATAGTTTGGAAGAACTCTATTGGTTCTCGGTACATCGCCTGTTTAAGGGTGTCCGAATACGCTGGAAACTTGGAACGATCGGGCGCGGCGACGCCATCTAAGTCTCTTATGTGGAGCCATTGGCTGGCGAAACTCTCCGCAAAATCTCGTGACTTAGGGCTTGAGAGCATTCTGTCGACCTGCTGTTTCAGAATTTCATCGTTATGCAGGCGGTTTTTTGCCGCCACTTGCATAAGTTCAGCATCGGGCATGGTCGCCCACAAGAAGTAAGAGAGGCGGCTCGCCAGTTCGTAGTCCTTGATCGGATGAATGCCCTGAGATGATGTGTCTAGTTCTGTTCGAAACAAGAAGTTTGGAGAGACCAATATCGCCTTGTAGGCGAGCAATAAACCATCCTTGTAGCTGCCGCCGCGTTTGCGTTCCACATTAAAGAGGTTCACCAGCCTCATGACCTCTTCAGTGGCAGCAGGTCGGCGAAACGCCCGGGATGCAAAACTCTTGATTTCTATTGTCGCGTCCGCGGTGGATTTACCGGATTTGAGTGAGAAAAGCTTGGCAGGGTCGGCGGATGTCAGAGCGTCGCCGGCAGCTGTAAGGTATCGCTCCATAAGGATGGGCGGCAGGAAAAGTGTGTCGGCATTGTTATCAAAACCGCCTCCACCACCTCCATCTTGAGGAAAACTGTTGGCAGGTTTAGTCGTGATTCCCAGTAAATCGCGCAGAGTGTTATTGTATTCCGTTCGGCTCAACCGTCGGATCAGCGTTTTGCCCGGATTAGGAGGTCCAGCGGGTTCCGGCGTCGATGCCATGTGGTTGGAATAATCCAACAGAAGCTGACGATCTGCCTCCGACGGTTGCGAAAACGACTTTGGTGGCATAGACTTGTCACGCACCTGTGCCAAGATGCGTTGCCAGAGCAACTTACTCTCTTTGAGGGGACCAGGGTCTTTCAGGTTGATAGTGACATCGCCAGAATTTGCCACTGGATTGTGACATGGCATGCAGTACCTATTGACGATTGGCTCCATTGTCTGCAAAGCGAGAACGGGCTTCTTCGCTTGTTGTGGACCGAATGAGGCAGCAGAAACGACTACAAGTGACAGGGGCAAAAGGCCGCTAAAATATGTCAAACGAAGTCTTACAATCTGCTTGAGACGATGCTCAGAATGCGGTGAGCGGTTTGAGTGAACTGGTAAATGCATGTTGATGATAGATATCTCAGATGTTAAAATTGCGCGACGTATGTTTAGACAGGATCGGACCCATTGTTGTTACGGCTGAGAGCAAAAACGGCATCCTTAGAAACATCAAAACCCGGTCAAATAGGTTCTTATTGACAACCAATTCGACCGGGTCTTTGTTGTGTACGCACCAGGAGGATGCATGCTGAGTTGGATGCTTTTGGACCTCGATTGTTACAAAAAATTTAGTACAAAATTTGGGTCTTTGAGATCATTCCCGGATAATTCGTATGCCGAAAACCGCGGCGATATCATTCCCGTTTGTGGCTTCAAACCGGATAGTTAGCTTGTTTTTGCCACTGATTGATGCCTTCGGGATTGGGTAGTGAATATCGACAAAACGGGCGGGTGACGACTTCTCAGCTTCGACCGATTTCAGTTTGACCCCGTCTAACAGAATGTCAAAAGTTGCTTTGCGACGTTCACCGGTAAAGTACGTAACCACAATCGACTGCGACACCGAGCTGATTACAGGCATGTCGAACGAGAACCATCCGCGTCCGCCTCTACCCGCTCGTTCCATAATGTTTACCGGAAAAGTGTTATCGCCCTGTTGATGAAAGTCACGCTCAGATTGCATCAGCCCCGGCTGAACAAAACTCACCGTTGCTGTCTCAAGTTTTCGTAAACGCTCCTGTTCCTCTGCGATTTCAGCGGATCTCTTATGCCAATCTTCCGGTGAGTATATGTCCCAATAGACCTCATAAGTGCGGTTGTGCAGTGAGTAGAATGGTGTAAGCGTTATTTGTCGCTGTTTGCCATCCGCATTATTGTTCGTCGCCTTTACTCGAAAGGTATTTGAGACCTCAGGAACAGGTAATATCCATCGATCTGGCTGCATTTCGGAAGTTACAAAAACGGGGATTGGAGGGTGCCCTTGACCGTTCTCGGTTTCCACCGGCAACCCGAGATCGCCAGCCATTACGATCGGGCCGAGCAATATTGCTGCACGACCGGGGTTATCTGCAACAGGTTCGAGATGCAGTCTCTTCGGAAGATTCAAAGTTATGGTGTCGCCATTCTTCCATGTGCGGTTTAGCTGAATATAGGTCGCCGGCTGCTTTAGATTGCCGACAGGCTTTCCGTTCACTGACACCGAAAAACCTTCGCCTGCCCAACTCGGACGCCTCAATGCAATTGTGAATTTCTTAGGTGAATGTAGCGACAATTTG
>CAISOI010000183.1 GCA_903886985.1 uncultured Chthonomonas sp. | reverse complement strand
GTTCTCTGCAAAGCGGTCACAATCACGACGCAGAAAAGGCATTTGAACATGTTCTGGCAGTCGATCCAGACGATGCTCCCGCGCATTACAATTTGATGCAGGTTTACACGCGGCAGAGAAAAATCACCGCAGCACGGCGCGAAGAAGCAATCTTCAAATCTCTCCAAGAGGACGAGCCTTTGCGATCACTTCGCGATCCTTACTTGAAACTGCACCCCGAAATCGTGCGGGAGGCGCAGCCAATCCACATTCACGAACTCAAACACTCAACACATGCCGGGACAAATGAATGAGAAACTCATTTGCTATTGCTCTTGCTATTGCCAACCTTATCGTTGGAACCGCTGCACTTGTAGGTTGCGGCAAACCTGTCCCATCGCCTGTCACGGCACCTACCCCACCATCAGTCCAATTTATAGACGTAACCGCAAAGGCTGGTATCGATTTCACCCACTTTAATGGTGCCAGAGGCAGCAAGTTTATGCCGGAAACGATGGGCTCCGGTTGCGCGTTTATAGATTACGACAAGGATGGCAGATTAGACATTTTACTAGTCAATGGCACTACATTCAGCCGTGATGAGATCCGCGCGGCGCCAACAATGCATCTTTACCGAAATCTGGACGGAGTTCACTTCAAGGATGTCACAGTTGAAGTTGGGCTGAACGTTTCAATGTACGGGATGGGAGTCGCTGTTGGGGATTTCGATAATGACGGGTTTGACGACATCTATATCACTGGCGTCGGATCATCAAAATTATTCCACAACATAGTAGGTAAGGACGGCAGCCGACGTTTTGAAGACATCACAAAAAGCGCTGGCGTGGAGAGCCCCGGATGGGCAACGAGTGCCACCTGGATCGACTATGATCGTGACGGAAAGTTAGATCTCTTTGTTTGCCACTATGTGAAGTGGAGTGAGAAAACAGATCAATATTTCAGCATCGATTCAGTACACAAATCCTATTCCACACCCCAACAATACGAAGGCGAATCTTGCCGACTTTATCATAACGATGGGAATGGCAAGTTTACAGATGTGTCTAAGAAATCAGGAATATTCAACCCCAAGTGTAAGGCGTTGGGAGTGTCCATTTGCGATTTTGATCAAGATGGTTGGCCGGACTTAATTGTGGCCAACGATACCGTCGCCAATTTTCTGTTTCATAACGAGGGCAATGGAACCTTTAAAGAGGTCGCAATAGAAACCGGAATCGGAATTGCAGAAACTGGCAAAGCCAAGGCTGGAATGGGTATTGACATCGCTGACGAAATGCACAGCGGCCACGAATCGATAGTAATCAGTAATTTTGCAGGGGAGCAGTTGACCCTTTTCCGATGGGTGGAAGGCGGACAATATCTGGATACTGCGGCGCGAAGTGGGATCGGAAATGCAAGCCAACTATATCTCGGATTTGGCGTTCTCTTTTTGGACTATGACGGCGACGGCTGGTCAGATATCTTGGTTGCAAATGGACATATTCAGGAAGATGCCCTCAACCGCCAAACCGGAGTCCGTTACAAGGAACCTTCCCTACTATTTCGTAATCTTGGAGCCGGACGATATTCCGAAGTTACCGGAACGGTCGGAAAGGCACTCGGCACAGAATCAGTAGGGCGAGGTGCGGCATGGGGAGATTTTGATAACGACGGGCACCCGGACATTTTGATAACCAGTAACGCTGGGGGGGTTAGGCTGCTTAAGAACGTGAACAACACAGGGAACCATTGGCTTCGGATCGAGCTTCAAGGCAAAAAGAGTAATAGAAATGGAATCGGGGCACGAGTACGTGTGAAGAATGGGACAGAAATGCAGACGGCAATTGTCCGGGGTTCTTGTAGTTATCTTTCCTCTTCGGATCGCAGGCTACTTTTTGGATTGGGAAGTGCAACAACCATCGACACTATCGAGATCCAGTGGCCCGGAGGGGATGTTCAAACCATCAATGGGGCCGCTTGTGACCACACAATTCACATCACAGAACCACGTTAATCGTCCGAGGAGCGATGCCGCTTCTTCTTATGTGAGGCGCGAGCATGTTTTTTAATTTTCTTCTTTCGAGCGAGACGTAACCGCTCTTTCTTGGATAGTTTCTTGTGCGCTTTTATCTTTTTGTGAGAACTTGCTTTCACTTTAGGGGAAGGTGGCACTACGGGAGAAAGCGCCTTAACACTTGTGACAATAGGGCTGAAGGCAATCGTCTTAAAGCTATCAGCGAAGAGAGTCCCCCGGACATTCGTCGTGTCTGTTACGAAGGTTGCTTTACCATTGTTTACAAGCAGTTCCCACGATCCATCGGTCTGCGTCAACGAAAGTACTGGCACCTTATTTAGACGAAATACAGTAATTCCGTCAGGCACTCCAAAAGTTAAAACAGGTGATTTGCCCCAATTTTTGACTCGAAATCTACCCGGCGCATTCAGTGGCGTCGCTTCCAACTCCTGCTCCGTATTCTCCGCACGGCTCACCATTTTTACGATGTATCTCTTAGAGGTTTTCAATGGCTGACCATCGAGCGAAGTAACCATGATTGCACCCAAAGGAGAACGCGAATAGAAAGTCATGGCACCAATTATGATTGCTTTGCTTACTGGCAATTCTCCACAAATGGCGATTGTTCTTGGTGTATTAATAGTCATAAACCCGGCGGTTGTATTGCGAACTATCTCCCCGGTACAAGACGACATTATGCCAGTCTCTAACATGCGACCATATACTGGAACTCCGACGTTATGGAGTTGGTCTAGAATGGAGCCCACAATGGAAGGATCGTTTGGGGATATCGTAAAGTTCACCGGCGCAAGATTCTTAGTTTCGGGAACAATTCGTTTATCTCGTAGGGAAACGGTGCTCGTCGACGATTTGCGCTCTGATTCCCGTCGATTTTCAAAAGTACTGTTGAGACGTACAAACCAAGCCAGTCGATAAAGGTTTGTAATTCCATTGGGCCATTTATAGAGTGACTCCGAAGTGTGTAAAATCGTGGCAGTGCTGGGAGAGGCTTTTACGTCTCCTCGGAGAAAGGCTTGAGCACCCAATCCAAACATACCCCAGACGACGGGATCACACTGATGATTGAAGTCGTTTAGTTTTTCAGGGTCCTTGGTAATCGAATACCCAAAGAGCAAAACTGCATCAAAATCTTGCATCGCACAGTTCGCGACCATCTCTGGAATAGATATCGCACGATATCTATTTGGCCAGACATCTGCCCATTCGCGGACTACAACGGGTTTATTGTCCCATCGCAAGGATGCGAGCCATGGAGCAACCTGATAGGGAGTACCTGCTCTCATTGGGTTCAGGTCGTTGTAGAAATACTCCCCTTCCCAATCTTTGCCGTCGAAGGTGGGATGATCTGCATAGTAGTTCTCACTGGTGAAGTCGAGTTCAGCCGAGACGGACGCTAAGTCCGGCGGGAATTCTGAGGAGACTACTCCGGTAATTGGAATTTTTAGCCCCATCTCGCGAAGTGCCGTCTTCATTTCCCGAAAGTATGCACGTTGGACCTCATACATAAAGCGAACGCCGTCGCTTAATCGGGTATTCGCACGTCTCACATCAACAACAAGGTTATCTAGCGCCGGTTCTCGTGCTGGTGGCGGCGAGAATAAGGGCAGATTAACTCCATATACACCGGGGTCTTCTGCGACCGTTAGAACGTTCGTTTCAGACAATTTGCCCCATGCGGTTTCAATCGCTTCGCGAGAACCATATCTGTCTAAGAGCCACCTATTCCACAGTTGTCTCAATGCGGTTCCATAAGGCTCGACAAGCGTATCGAAGTTATTGGCTTTAAAGAACAGGCCATGCTCATTGCATATCTCAAGAAGTGCCAACGCAGGATCATCAATGTATTTCAATCCGGTGTATGCGTTCTTGTGGGTCAGCAACTCACGTGCGTACTCTTTTTGTAGTTCAATCATTTGGCGATCGAAGAACGCATAAGGCTTGGCTGCCCTGCCCACTTGATCGTAACCGGGGACACCATCACCGCTCTTGAAAACTCGGAAGTCAATAAGATCGAAATAGTAATAGATGCCTCTCTCTTTTACTTTCGATACCCAGTAATCGAGCGTATCCAGTTTCTTTTTGTCTAACGTGCGTGAACTATTGGGATCGTCAGAATCGAGAATGCCACCGGTTGAGTCGACCGCTTCAAAGCGCACCATATTGACACCGGCACGCGCAAATACATCCACTACTCGGTCAATTTGGGCGTGTGTAACAAAAATGCTTCGATTGCTTACATTTATTCCCCAGAAGCGTGCGCGCTTTCCGTTGGACCAAACAAATTTGCCTTCGGGACTAGTCTGCAAAAATCCGTGCTTACCGGCAGGTCTATCTTGAAGGTAGCTGAAATCTTGAATCGATGAATCGGGAAATAGACCTGCATTCGGATTGATCCTGCCGAGCCCCTGCGAAGACGCTCGCAAAGCAGACATCTCGAAGAGGAGACTAGCAAATAGTGCGATTTTAGAAACGGAGATGATAAGGTTTTTCAAAAGATGGCTTGCGTCTGGGAAGATATATGTTTGACAGGCATGCCCGAACGAACTATTCCGCCGGTGATAACCTTTGCCAGCCATCCAGACCTACCAACAATAATTTTGGGAAGACGGGGATCAATTGGAGTGAGCGCCTTGCATGGTTTGCGGACCATAGTAATCTCTATTTCCGCATTTCCATCAAAAATTAGGCGGTCTCCAGGTCGGACTTCGCTGAAATCTATACCTGAAGTCGTAATGTTCTCGCCGAAACTGCCACCACCAACTGATAGCCCTTCGGCACGAAGCTGTTCGTACGTCTCGTCGTCACAGAGGCAAACCTCTCGATTCCCCCCTACTGAGTGCTTGTTGCCGACAAATCCAAAACAGACGCGCAATTCGCCTTGCTCCACATTTGGACGCGGCATTCCCGAGCGGGAGCTTATACTGACAGCAGTTACAGTTGCAGACACATCAACCATCTTTCCCAAAAGTTTGAGCTAAATATACATTGGATTATAACACAAACTCTCCGTCTCGAATGGGAATTCGGCCTACATACCCCTCTTCGATTTTGTGCCAGAAAAGTATGTCCATATCCGATAATTCGAAACAGAGAAACACTTCATTCCCGTTGTGCCACGCTGGAAAGTCGATTAATCCTCTAACTACATCCTTGATCTCAATTCCCGTATCGATTACTTCCTTGATCAGAGCGTTTAGCTTCTCGACATGCTCCTCGAAACCGCTAACCTTCGGGGCATGCCCATTCTGCTGGATACGTTTCTGGACTGTCAAGAAATCCGCCCGCAGCCTTTCCGTCTGCTCATACAGTTCGTGAATTCTTGCGAATTGTGCTCTGATCTCGGGGATCCGACTTCTCGCTTCTTCGAGGGTGAAGTGCTTTTGGAACATCGGCATAGTACGAAGACCCCTTCTGGGATAAATTGACACCACTACTATTATAACCCTCGGTCAAATACCTTACTGGTATGGGCACCTGCTCGTTCACGCACTGTATCAAAGGAATTTCCGCCCCAAAAACATAACAACGTAAAACTAACCTGTCCATTTGGAGTTCTCGAAATGCCCTATAACAATGCCAATGCCCGCCAACAATTTCCTTCTTTGGGCTTAACTGTCGAAGGTAATTCCGTGGTGTTCCTCGATAATCCCGGCGGTACTCAGGTTCCAGAATCTGTTATTAATGCTGTAAGCATATATTACCGAGAACGTAACGCGAACATGGGTGGCGGTTTTCTGACCAGCAACCGGACAGACGAAACCCTCGCGTCAGCTCGCTCCGCAATCGCAGACCTTCTTAACGCTCCTTCTGCAGAAAATATTGTTTTCGGAGCGAATATGACAACACTTACATTTCATATAGCTCGCAGCATTGCAGACACCATTCAACACGGCGATGAAATCATCATCACCGATCTGGATCATGATGCCAACGTTTCTCCCTGGACAGACTTGCAAGCTCAAGGTGCAGTCATCAAAAGCGTCCCTGTCACAAGCGAGTGCAGACTGGACATGGATTCTCTGCGGGCATTGATAAACCAGCGAACAAAAATGGTGGCTGTTACTCATGCTTCTAACGCAGTGGGCACTATCCCGGACGTGGCAGAGGTTGTTAGATTAGCGCACTCTGTTGGAGCACTGGTATTCGTCGATGCCGTGCAGTTTGCACCCCATGGACCGGTCAACGTTCAGGAATTGGATTGTGATTTCCTTGCATGTTCTGCCTATAAGTTTTTTGGGCCGCATATTGGGATATTGTATGGTAAAGCGGAGCACCTAACCTCCCTCAAGCCGCACAAAGTTAGACCGTCTAAGGACATAATCCCCTTTCGATGGGAAACTGGAACTCTCAATTTTGAAGGGTTGGCAGGAACTGCAGCAGCGGTTCAGTATCTCGATTCCCTCTATGATGGAGTCGCGGAAACAGATCGGTGCAAGCGACTGCACAGGGTTATGTCAGAGATCAAATCCTACGAAATGGCACTGTGTAAAGAATTAGTGTCAGGACTCTTAAGCATCCCTGGAGTAACCGTTTTTGGAATTACTGATCCGGAAGAATTTGAAGATCGACTACCTACTGTC
Organism: uncultured Chthonomonas sp.; assembly: GCA_903886985.1. GTDB lineage: Bacteria > Armatimonadota > Chthonomonadetes > Chthonomonadales > CAJBBX01 > CAISOI01. The sequence goes on along the minus strand of CAISOI010000183.1, from coordinate 3,424 downwards.
GCATTCACGTGGGACAAGATGACACCTCGACAGACGGCCGAATATCTGGCTGCACAGAATATTTTCTGCTGGAGCGGCAATTACTATGCATTGCGGTTAATGGAATCGCTCGGGCTCGAAGCAGATGGCGGCGCCGTTCGTATTGGCCTCGCTCATTACAATAATTCCGCTGAAATTGACAGACTATTGGGCGCACTCAAGTCTGCCTAAGGCGACGTTTGTGAGAGCGCTTGCAGAATGAGTGCGAAACCAATCAGAGTAACAAACACGGAGCTAAGAGCCGGGGCAAACTGGAAAACTCTTTGTTGCCATTGCGGTCGAACGGGTCGGCTGTCTAACCAGGTTCGTGCCTTAACAACCACTATCCCAATGGCAACAAGTACGGAAGCCAATCCCAAACTGAACATCAGGATGAGCAGCATTCCGTAGGCGATACGATGAAGAGCTACAGCCGCCAACAGTACCACGAGGGCTGATGGACAGGGAATTAACCCACCGGAGATACCGAGTGCTATGAGACTTCGCATGGTGATCGGACCTTCCGGTACATGGCTGTGACCCGGACCATGTGAATGCCCATGATCGTGGCCATCGTCATGGGAGTGATCGTGTTCATGTTCGAAATCGTGGCTGTGAGTATGGTCATGTTCCAGATCATGACTATGGTCGTGATCATGATAGTGATGGTGATGTGACGTTGAAGCTCCAAACAACCTCTGTTTCAATGACCATAGTCCAACACAACAGACTGCCGTACCACTAATGACTGTCAAAACAGGATACAGTTTCTCAGGCACTATATATTTCGAAGCCAGCAGAGTACTCATTCCTAATAGAAACACTCCCATTGTATGCGTGACTGTCACCAAGATTCCGAGAACTACAGCGTGTTTTGGGGTGCCCTTAGAACCTACCAGATAGGCAGCAACCATCGCCTTTCCATGTCCCGGGGAGAGTGCGTGCATTGCACCAAACGCGAAAGCCGTGAGAAGACCGATAATGATTATCGCTGGGGAGAGTGCCTTTTGGCTAATTACTTGAGTGAAAGCGTCTTGTGGGGTATGGGTCGTCCCTTGTTCGGCTAAAGGTTTAGAGATTTTCCGAGGAATTGAATTAACAGTCCCCACTCCCGTAACCGATTGTGAATACGTGGCGGTTACAACATTCGGAGTAGGAATGTCCGTCGGATACTTTGTCAATCCGTTGCTAACATCGACGGCAGAAACGCTAGAAGATGAAATTGATGCTCCACCGGAACCACTAACAACAATCTCTTTCCATCCCGTACGAGCGGAGTAATTATTGTCTGCGTATTGAAGTTGCCCGATTGCCAGTGACTTGGTTTCGGCAGTCAGTTCCATTTCAATTTTGAGGGTTTGCAGCCCGGCGGCACCCGGAATTCGGTGGATACGACTTGATACGAGTTTCAAATCTATTGGATTGACGCCCGCAGTCATTGAGAGACGACTCTTAAGCTCGTTTGCTTTCAGCGACAGATATTGGGCTTCCTCGGATTTAGTGACGATACCGTCATGATTTGCATCCAATCGTGTCATCTCGTCCACGGTCGGAATCTCGGCAAGATCGATGGCATAGTGGATTTGGGTGCCTGAAGGGGTTACAACTAAGTGGGAATAGTGGCAGATCGCGAAATTGCCCATTGGATGTGCAATGGCAACGGAAGATAGTAACGGCATTAGGCCGACCAACAAACCCACTTTCAACACTCTACTTAAACCAAAGTACATCAAATATCCCATCCCTTCCAAAATTCTCCACATATTACTAATATGCCAAATCGAGGTTAACAGAAGGTTACAAAGTGAGGATAGAAATGTTACAAATGGGTGTTAAGTAGGTCACATTCCGTCCAATCCGCCTCCCAATCCGCGTTGTCCGGCGGTAGCCTTTAGTGCCGGAAGAACTCCAGCTATGTACCGGCTCATTCCAATAAAACTGGCGACCGTGAACAGCAAATGAACAATACCGGAGAGTGTGCTCCAGATAATGCATAACCGCCCAACCTCTTGGCGCCGTCTGTCATCGCACATCATGAACGCCAAACCAATAGGTAAACCAAAATAAGGCATCGTCATGCCGAGCCAGAATGCTGCGCGATTCGCTTTCCCAGAATCGCCCGAATTCACTTGTGCTGGAGCAGTACGGTAACCATAGGCATCTGGAGCATAGCTTTGTTGAGGAACATCAACTGGAACGTTCTGTCTCTGTGGCGGTTGAGGGGAATAACCAGAAGCACCGGAATTCAGCATGCCACCGCATTTCCAACAGACACTCACGGTGTCGAAATTATTCGAACCACATTTGGGGCAGACTACTCTCCCGCCTTGTGCCATTGGAAATTGCTCCTGATCGTCGGTTTTGTACCGACACTATTACAAACTTACGCTAAAAGCTGAACCGAACAAAACTCATGTCGGTTACCGAATGACAAAGTCTATCCGCTGACCTGTTGTTAACTGCACGGGTGCATCAAAGGTAAAGACAACGATATCGCCTTTTCGCAACGCCGTGCCAGGCACAGGTGCACGACCAATACTTGCCTGAACACTTGGAACAGCCTCCCGTCCAACTGGTAATATGACGCTCCTCAATATCAAAAAGGAACCCACCATACTGTTGTTTGAGGTCCTCGGCGAAATGGGAGCGCTTGAGTTTGCGGTGCGCTTAGCAGTTGGGATATAAGTTGCCGTAGGCGAGAATCTATCCACCCTGAAACTCATCCTCACGATCGACAGACTTGTGGAGGCAGTCACATATGCCCAAAATCGTGGAGTAAATATCGGCGCCCGCACAACTCGTTCACTACCCGTGAATTTCGGCACAAGACGTAACGTGCCACCTGGCACATCCAAGTTAAAGCCAATGTAATTCGACAACTCAGATAATCCGAACCGATTGCTCAAAGAGAGATCAGCAACCAATAAACCATTTGCCTTCTGAAATTTCTCGAGCTCACCTGAAAACGATTTGTCTCCAATCTGAGATGCGAGGTAATTTGCAGCTTCTAATTGTGTGTTGTCAGCACCGATTGTCGTTGGAATTGGTTGCTTTGATGTGTCCACTCCCGCCTTTGCTGAATTTGATCGAATGTATGATTCGACAGCATGTTTCACCACCGGGTAAAAGCGATTGAGGAACTGAGTATCTCCCGTTAAACGATAATAATCCGCGACCAAGTGTATCCATCTAGACAGAGACTCAACGGACATGGACTTGTCTGATTGATCTTTATTCGGCTTGCCAATAACTTCATCCAAAGAACCGAGAAATTCTGGCAACTGTCCTGTCGCAAATTGATTCAACTCATATTGGATCAATAACTTCCCAAAGAGACCTGGATAAAAGGTACTCAAAGCCTCAATGCTCTCTGGCGACTGCCCCGAAAGTCCTAATTCACTCCCAT
>CAISOI010000182.1 GCA_903886985.1 uncultured Chthonomonas sp. | reverse complement strand
TGAATAACCATACAGGACCTAAGGAATCGTCGACATCGTCTTGGACATTGTGAATGACATCGTTGGTAAGTGAACTAAAATATTGCCTGGACATGCCGATTGCAATGGAGTTAAACGCGATCGGATGGCTCTTGTTGTTTGCCAGAGCAATCGGATTGGGAGTTTTAAATGGGTATAGGTAGAGTGGGTCGTGGGTACGTCGTTCAGAAATAGCATTGTTGCTGCCATCAGAACTTACCGCTAAACAAGAGCGATTTGGATCAATATCTCCAACTTTTGCTCCGCCAGTTGTATATACGTATGTTGTTCTTCCCCTTTGGATTCCAACTAACTTTCCCGTCGCAAATGTTGACAGTCGCCATGCAAAGAATTTCGATTCGCCTTCTTCCCGCTCGTCAGAAGTAAGTTGTTTTAGAAGAGGTTTAAATCGACCTTTTGGTGCTGTCGCGAAATAGCTCCTGCCGTCCGGTTTGCGCAATAACAACAGCAGAGTGCCGTTGTCAATCCAGGTGAAATCCTTAATCGCTTTTGTATATTTCGGTAATGGGATTTTGTACTTCTTGAGGTCTTCATATTTGATTTTCGGCTGGTAATGTGACCGAGGAGCGTGGGTCGCAACGACAGGTTTTGACTGTGTCGTATAGACCAAAGTCATTACAGGTGACAGGACAATTGTTGCAATAAGTGTGATCAACTCAGCACGCCAAACATCTCAAAAACGATCTTTCAGAATTGCATCTTTGTCCTCTGAATCATTTGCCTTCAGTTCACGACTAGCCAAACGTCGAACGACAATAAAGTAGATAGCACCACTAAGTCCTCCCGACATTCCACCAGCCACCAATAAGCGCCAATTGGCACCTTTTGAGAAATCACCGAATAGCTTTGTAAAGACAAAGTGGATTAGAAAATATACAGGAATGAATATTACCATCCACAACCAAAATCGATTTCGATTTGGCTTTGGTGAGTCAGCCTTAGTCAATATGTGCACTCCAGTGGCGATGTTTTCGCCGGTGCGATAAAATGACCCATATCAATTGAATTATACAGAAAAGAATGGGTGTGAGAAATATGAAAGCAATCTGAAAAAGTGTGGATCGTTCGGCAAATGCAGCATGATCGATTATCTCTGCAATGAATTCGGCAATGTAAAAAGAGCATCCCATCGATCTAATGACCAAGATGCTCTTGCGAACTATTTTGTTAGCACGGTTAGCCAATGTCATTTACCCATCCGCAGGTATCTTGGTACCCGTTCAGTTCCTAGGACGGCCCAACCATTTCTCGATACTCTTGTTAATGATTCCAGATCATCAGTACGATTTTATCCTAGTGGGTTGCCAAATTACCGTCCGCCGCCAGCCCATTTCTTCCACATCTGTGGATTTTCCAACATCTTGATGAAAACTCCACCCACCACAGACCTTGCCTGAAATCCAGTCTGTTTTGCATCGTTTGTCCAAAACCAATCGGTCAATGGGACACGGCTTGTCGTATCGTTAACCATCAGCATCAGCGGGTTAACCAGCGCTTCAAAATCCGCTTTGTTGTCTGCCATCGTTGCCGACCAGACCGTCCAGTCGAGCTTGGTATACTTGCTGCGATTGTCGAGCGGCAAGCCATATTTGTTCTGAACTTTCTTGTAGTAGGCGATCTCAGTTTTGGCCAGATCGGACGGGAAGATGCCATATCCCAGTAATTTATCCCAGACCAAGTTGTATTTTTGGCTCCAGGTATTGGCACGATCAAAGGTCAATCGATAGTGATCCCCATCCTTGGCCATCTCGACCCACTTCGATGCCATTTCTTTCGCGGCAGTGGAATAATTTGCTGCAACATCTGTATGGCCAAGTGTCTTTGCCATATCCGCAAATCCCTGCAATGCAAGGATTGCTTTGAGCGAGAGGTTGGTATTGTGGGCAAGGTGTCCCGCAAAGTCATCGGTGCATAGCTGATTTTCAGGATCAAGCCCTTTGGCCTTCAAGTAGTCTGCCCAACGCGTCAGTTCCGACCAATACTTTTTGGCATAATCTGCATTGCCGTCTATCCGAGACATTGCCGCCAGCATTAAGAGCATATTGCCACTCTCTTCCACAGGCATCTGGTCGCGCTCATTGTTCTCACCACCGCCATAGACCTGTCCGTTTGCCAGTGGATACGTTCCAAGATCATGCGGAGCAAAAGGAAATTTCCATCTTCCAGAGACGGCATAATCAAGTACCGGTGTGAGCTGTGCTTTCAAAAGCTTCGTGTTGAACAGCAGAAAGAACGGTGCGGAGGGATAGATAACGTCGACGGTGCTAATACATCCGTTACTGAAGTTCTCTTTGGGGAACTGCAATGGTTCTCCATGTTCACCCGCAACCACTACGTTCGCCGCCATGCACTGCCGATAGGCAAGTGTGCAAAGCTCCGCGTAGCTTTTACCGCCCATTTTGGTCATGTCCGCTGTAATTCGTTTATCAAATTCGGTGCATCGTTTCGAGACGGAAGTATACTTCTTTTCAGAGTCGGCGAGCAGCCCTTTGATATTCATGCCATTCCTTGCCCAGTAGGGTTTCAGCTTCGTATGCATGAGCTCGATTGCATATATCTGATCATAGGCAAGCATCAAGTGCCGACTCACGGGCGAAGCGCCAACCCGTCCGACATCGATCTTCGTCGCGATGACCGGCCAGGCATCGGAAGCCTGCCGAGGCATTCTCATATCGTCTTTTGCAGGTAGATTTCCGGTGCTAAAGAACGTATCTCTTGCATCGCGATCCGAAGTGGTTGCTTGACTAACGCCGGGGCCGCCTGCAGAGACATACATATATCCCCAATCAATTCGCAAATCGTCGCCGGGGCGATTGAGTATCTTTTGCGAATCGGTGCCAATACGAGCTGTCTTTAGGCCCGGGACTTCTACCTTCTGCCACGCCACTTTTTGATCAGGTCGATTGACCACCCACTCACCGGTCACGTCATAGTAAAGTTTGACGCTGTGCGGATGACCGTCTATCGACGAGACTTCGAAATTGACATAGGTTACGGGTCGCGAAAGTAGATCGATGTCGTCGGGCAATAGTGGGGAGAGGAAACTTAGTTTCAACCGAACGCCATTCGCTTCGAGCGTGTAAACGGTCTTTGTTGGAGTAATCTCAAGTCCAGTTTGCTTCATCGCTGGCGCGACATCCGGCATTGGCCCCATGAAGCGATAGGGGCGATAATCGATCATTGCCATGCCGACCATCGCATTGATGGCGCCGGTCCAATGGTGAGTCCAGTTTTCTGTCAAGGTGTTGTTTAATGACCAGACGCTGAAATAGGGATCATGAGTTACAAGTGGTACGGCGGGCGGCCTCACTTGAGCAGTTGCAGGGTTTGCAATTCCTGTCATTGTCATTGATGCCATCCCGATGGCTGCCAAAAGGCTGCACAATCTGCTCATCTTCCCGTCTCCCTATTTTCCCAGCGAATTCATCCGCCCAAATTTATGCTTTTGTGATTACTTCTTTGCCACCCATATATGAGCGTAAAACTTCTGGAATGGTCACGCTGCCGTCGGCATTTTGATAATTTTCCAGAACCGCAATCATTACGCGAGGAAGCGCAAGTCCCGAGCCATTGAGCGTGTGGACAAATTCCGGCTTTGCACCTTGTTCTCTGCGGAATCGAATGTTCGCACGTCGCGCCTGATAGTCTGTGAAATTAGAGCAGGAAGAGACTTCCAGCCATTCTCCGTCTCCCGGGTTTTCGCCCTGACCCGGAGCAAACAGCTCCAGATCGAACTGCCGAACGTTTGCAAATCCCTTGTCCCCGGTACAGACCTCTACCACCCGATATGGGATCTTGAGCTGCCGACAAATCTCCTCGGCGTCATCCAGAAGCGAAATCAATTCTTCACGCGAATCTTCGGGTTTTACCATTTTGACCATCTCAACTTTGTCAAATTGATGACCACGTTTGATTCCGCGCACATCGCGCCCAGCCGACATTTTTTCCCGACGAAAACAGGGAGTGTAGGCAACATATTTAATCGGCAGCGAACCCGGATCGAGAATCTCTTCGCGGTGAAGATTCGTCACAGGCACTTCCGCAGTCGGCACCAGCCACAGATCGTCTTCCACGTCGTGATACTGATTGTCCCGAAATTTCGGAAGTTGCGCCGTTCCGAAAAGACACTCTTCTTTGACAACAAACGGAGGGTAGATTTCGGTATATCCCTGAGTCTGAATGTGGACATCCAAAAACCATGAAATAAGAGCACGCTGCAATGCCGCTCCCAGACCCTTCAAGACATAGAATCTCGAACCGCTAATCTTCACGCCGCGCTCAATATCTAAAATGCCAAGATCGGTTCCAATCTCCCAGTGTGGTTTGGGAGTGAAGTCAAATTTACGAGGCTCGCCTTCCACTCGGACCACTGGATTGTCACGATCGTCCGCTCCAATGGGCATTTCAGGATCGGGAATATTGGGGATAGCGAGCATAAGATCGCTCTGAATCTCCTCAAGTTCATTACGGCGCAGGTCGAGTTCTGAAATTTTGTCTCCAATGAGTCGCATCTCCGTTTTGAACGCCTCACGAGCTTCGTTATCGGCAAGTTTGCCGATCTCTTTGGAACCAGCATTTCGTTTCGCGCGCAGTTCGGAGACTTCCGTCTCAATCGCACGCCGCTCTTCATCACAACGAAGAACTTCGTCGACCTTATCGGGGGCGACACCGCACTTGCTCAGACCCTCTTTTACGAAATCGGGCTGTTCACGAATCAAACGAATATCAAGCATTCAGAAACTCTCCAAAACCTATTATGTGGGCTTAAGTTTACCAGATGAGGTCGCGTGTGGTCTGAAACCAGATTGCACAGCTAAATCGGATACCCCACTGCATCTGTCACGTGAGATGCAAGTTGATGAATTACGGGAATGATATCCACGAGCGATTCATCCACACCGGGCATAAGCTCCTTTTTGCCCATATGGAGCGCAATACACCGCGCGGCAAAATGGTACTGATCCGTCAAAATAGCGGAGGTCAACTGTAAGGAAAGAATCGCAGATTCGCGACGCGCTTGCGACCGAAATTCGTCGGATTCTATTCGCATCGCAATGGACTGGGCGGCAAATTGCACTGTTACCAACTGACTAACGGCAGCAAGCAGTATCTGGTCACGGCTGGTGGGTAAGGAATCCGAAACGACGGCAGATACAAGAGATGCGATCTCAACGCGCAGCTTCTCAGAACTCGAGCCATCCGCACGATTAAGGTCTAATTTCAATCTACCCTTTTCAATTCTTCTGAGCAGAATCTGCGCCACATTCATGCGATTAATTTCGTTGGTGCCTTCATAAATTCGATTAACACGTGCATCCCGCCACGCGCGCGCCGCAGGATATTCTTCGGTGTACCCATACCCGCCATGAATTTGCAGGCACTCATCTGCAGATTGATCCAATATCTCTGTGCAGTATATTTTCAAAATGGCACATTCCGCCGCCAACTCCTCGGATGCATCAAGGTAACTCTGCAAAGCATTGGGATCCGCCGGGTCGATATCATGAAACAGTGTATCGAGCTCCGCTGCCGTTCTATAAAGCATCGATTCCGCAGCGAATATCTCCGCAGCCAACCTTGCTAATTTCTCACGAATTAAACTGAATTCGGAAATCGGGCGACCAAATGCCATTCGCCCCAATGCATATTTCGTTGAAATTGCCAGAAGATTTTTGCTCTGCCCGAGCGAACCGGTTGCAATTTTGAATCTGCCCAGGTTGAGAGTATAGAGAGCGATCTTACCTCCCATACCGCGCTCTCCCAAAACATCTTCCGGTGGTACTCGCATCCCGTCTAGAGTAATTCGACAGGTTGATGAGCCCTTTAGACCAATTTTGTGTTCTTCTCTGCCATAGGTCATTCCCGGATTTTCCGCTTGAACAAGAAATGCTGTGAGATCCTTATCATCTTCAATGCGAGCAAATACCGTGATGAGGTCCGCAAATGCACCATTGGTGGTCCACATTTTCTCACCATAGAGCTTGTAGCTTCCATCTGGCTGGAGAACGGCGCGCGTGCGTGCCGCCATGGCGTCCGTGCCTGCGTTTGCTTCTGATAGTGCGTAAGCACCAATCCAATTACCAGATGCAATGCGTGGTAAATAACGCTTTTTCTGCTCGGGGGTACCGAAAAACAATAGGGGTAGAGTGGCGACGCTGGAATGCACATTAAACGAAACGGCAAAAGAGGGTTCGACTGCAATCACTTCGGAGATGCGGGCAGCAGCCGATTTCGGCAAGCCAAGCCCGCCATAAATCTCTGGTATCTCTAATCCTAAAATTCCCAATTCGCCAGCCTTTTGCAACAGCCATGGCATTTGATCCGGCGAAATTCCATCTCCTGTAGCTGCCGCAGGCAATACAACGCCGCGCATAAAGTCGAGGGTGGCATTCACAAATAGGTCGGTATCACTCGAAACTGTATTCGAGGGATACCGACCCATTGCGCGATTTAGAAACGAACCGCCCTGCGGCTTTGCAG
>CAISOI010000181.1 GCA_903886985.1 uncultured Chthonomonas sp. | reverse complement strand
TGTATAGTCGGCGGAGTGGCAGCAAATGGTGGTTTGCGAAAGAGCATGGAGACGTCCGCGGCGCAAAACAATATAGATGTTGTTGTTCCACCACTGGAACTATGCACGGACAACGCGGCGATGATCGCCGCCGCGGGGCACTCAAAACTCGTTCGTGGAATGAGTGACCCGCTCGACTTCAATACCTTTGCTTCTAGCCCGCTGTCTTAATTTTACAAAAAGACTTAACGAGGAAATCCGGCAATCAACGGTGTAATTGCAGCGGTAAGAGTAGCTTCTGACGGTCCGAGATCAACATCCTTGAATAATCGCCAACGCTCGGTATGTTCCGCTGTTGCTCCCCAATGAAGGTGGCGCAGCGGCCCCAGTGTCTCCAACTCCATAAAATTGCCGGCAGTATAGGTCTCTGTATTGACGTTGTAATCGGGATAGTCCTGACCTTCAATGAACGGATACCGCTTTACAAATAATGTCTTAGATCGGATGTAAGCAGCCCACCCCTGTTTATTGAGAACGCCTATTTTCTGAGCATCATTCATTGTTTCATCAGTCTTTAACCTGATGAAGCTCTTCCCGAATGTCCATCTACTGTCAGTAAGGTCGGTAAATGGCCAAAGCACCATTGGGCGAACTGGCAGAAGTCCATTCTGATGGTCGTCATGGGAAATGTAGGGTTCTTGTGGAATGATGGTCTGACCACCACCTGCCATTATAGAGAGTGCCCACGGTGCAATGTCCACCGCAAAGAGATTTCTGTTAGTCAATCGATGTTGAACGGTCACTTCCGAGCCTTCCGATGCCATTGTGACTACTAGCTCTTTTTGTATCATCGTTTTGGCATCGGGAGTACCCGATAATAGGACAGAATTCGGTCCCTGCTGCGTAAATTCGACAGGAGCGTTGTCAGGGGCATAGGATCGTGGCCACGCTTCTGGGGCAGTCCAAAGCCGATGCCCCCCTAATACTTTGAATTCTCCGAATTCTGTTTTGACCGTGGTGTCTGGCAATTCCGCAAAAACGTTCTCCCCACCAACAAAGCCATATTTCACGACCCTGGGTCCCATGTCAGTCGTGACAATGACTTCAACCGTTCCATTGCTCAGTTTGTAACAATTTTGCATATTCAGATAGGTAACTCGATCCACTTTTACTTCTCCCTGTGACTTATTCGGCAGCACGATGGAAACTGTCGCAAATACCAAAGCGCACATCCCAACAGCATTAGTCATGTCAAAAATTCCTTCCAATTCGTCCGGTCGTGAAGATCAAGATGAGATTACTACTTTGCCATCCACAACGGAAAGCCTGTCTGCACAATAGAGTTGCACAGCTCGTTTATATATCTCGTGTTCTTTCGTTAGGACACGTTGGGACAGCAACTCGGGAGTATCGTTCTGCTCAACGGGAACACACCCCTGAATGACAATTGGCCCGGAATCGTAATCTTCATCTACCAAATGAACAGTGGCACCAGAGACCTTCATGCCACTCTCCAATACGGCTTTGTGTACATTCAAACCAAACATGCCTTTGCCGCCAAAAAGAGGCAACAACGCCGGATGGATATTCATGACGCGATGAGTGTATGCTGCAAGAATTTCAGTAGGCAGTACTCTCATGTATCCTGCGAGGCAGATTAGATCAATACTATGGTTAATGAGAATTCTAAGCAAGACGTTTCCGTACTCGTCTTCATTTCCTTCGTATTTCCTTGGGGAGACCACCGTAGTATGGGCCCCCAGATCGCGGGCAATCTCTAATGAGGGCGCATCGACTCGCGTTCCACAAACCAAACTCACGGCACCATTGATCTCACCTTCAATGCAAGCATTAATGAGCGAACTCATATTTGAGCCACGGCTCATTCCACTAACGAGAATGGCAATCTGTTTAGGTGCAACGTTTGTGTTCAAAAAGTTATCCCTCTAATCTAAAGCTGCAGATACCATTATATTCCGCCCACAAAACAAGGTCAATGTAGACACCATTCTGATATGCACCAGATGGTCTTAAGATCTGTTTCAGCATACAGGATGTACCGTGCATTCCGAACCTTTGGGTATCCCATATGGTTAGAGCATCTAAATAATTAAAATCTTGCAACCTTTTACTGTACGGATTGTCCTATTTTGCATAGCCAGAATGCAGGCATGAGTTGCTCAGGAGACGAAAATGCAGGACAATCCATACAATGAGATTATGCATGACATGAATTGCAAGGACGAATTTCAGTGTGATCATGCTTGGGATTTGCTCTCCGTTTATTGCGACGGCGAGGCGTCCCCTTTAGAGCAGAGCATAATTGAACAACACCTAGCCGTCTGTGCTAACTGCACAGAGGACCTCAGGATGTTAAAGGTCACCTCATTTACCGTCTCAATTTTGGAAGAAGTACAGCCGCCCGCTTTTCTTCGTGAAGCCATTTTAACTTCCACTGTCTTCAAGCCTAGTTTTTCACAGAGAGTCGCCGCGGCTATTCAACATGCTCTTAAGCCAATACCCGTACGATCGACTGCGTTGGCAGGTGCAGCTGGTTTGTTATTAGCTGTGTTTTTGCACAATGGAACTCGCAGTACTATGAATTCGCCTTCACCACTGATAGCAATGGACGTAAAGCCGCAATCTGTCGCAACAGCACCGCGGGCGGAGATTCTCGGTTCGCCGGACTATTCCGTGCCTAATACATCGATACCCAATTTATCTGGGGACAGGGCGGTTAAAAAAGTTCGAGAAGGTTTGATTCGAGTTAGCGACACAAAGACTGGAAATCAATTTCTAGTCCCTTTAGGCGTTGTCACCAAAGTTAAAGGGACCACTCCGCGCGTTAGCGCGGTAAAAGCAATGGGAGTACCCGAGATCAAATCTAAGCAGGCCAATGTTCAAGATCCTGTTGAGGACGAGTGGGTAGCAGAACCACCTGCCGATAATATTCCCGCAACATCAAGCAACATGGCCACAGCCGACATGATTGTCAAGGTTCCTGACATGGATATGCTTAAAGGAATGTCGGGGGCAGAAGAAAGCGCCGCCGCTCCAGCCTATACTCACTACACATTGACAGCGGACGTTACGACCGACACAAGTGGACCAGCATCTTCTCTGGCTGAGCTGAAACGCACGTTGCGTAACCGCAACATTGATGACATCAGGGCTATCGAAAAAAGTATTAAAGCCAGAGAGATCAGGCTTCCTGTATTTAGACGTGCATTCTAGCCTTAATTTTTTAACAGTGCAATGCCATGAAATTGAAATCAATCTGTAAAACAATTGTAGTTTGTCCGTTGATCTTGGTGATAACACCTGCGTATGCGCAGTTGAGTCGACCAACATTTTTAGATGGAGAAGCTCAAGTCAACGGGTTTGGCATTCAGACCACTAAACTTAGCAGTACTCCTTCCGCATCAACTGCGATAGGCATTGCCCAAGTGGAGACACTTCGTGGAAATGGATCTCGGGCTGGATATACACTTACTCACGGAGGCATTCTTGCTGAGACAGTACGTGTCTCTGTAGGTGCTCACACGCTTCGAAGAAACGAAGATTACTTCATCGATACGGCTTCTGGTGAAATTGGGTTTACCGAAGCAATTCGGTCAACAGAATCCATTAGAGTTGCTTACCGATATGTTGCAGGGCAGGATGCAAACAGATCCAGCCTCGGCATGAGCGGTCTCTCCCTTAATTTTGGTGGCTCCATGTTAAATTTCGGCATGGGAGTTTCACAGGGAGCTGGCGGACTGAATTTCTCCACCTATGGTCTCCAAATGAATAGTAAGGTAGGACAGTCTGGTGGACTGACTGGGCTTATGTACTATTCCTCACCAAATGCCAGCAGTAAGAATGTTCTTGGTGCTACCCAAGCTAACAATGGTCCTGTTGTCAAAAGAGACCTTTCCGCCGCGAAGTCCGATCACTTAATTACACAAGGTCTCAACGTCAGTTCAGGCAAGGCTGCCTTTCGTGCAAATTTCCAGGATATTGGCCAGAGTTTTAATGGCTTCGGAGCCATGAAGGCGCAACAAGCGAAGAATGCCGATGTGATGGCGCAGATTGCCAACATGGAAAAAGAAAAGGGCATTCAACGTTTGGGTTTTGGGACAACGTTTGGTGATGTTAAGAAAGCTTCTCTCGGTCTAAATTGGGACAAAATCCATGACAAAAGTGGAGACATTGTTAAGACCGGAATTGGTTATCAATCAAAACTTCTCAACTTCTCCATGAACGAGCAGACCGTAAGCTCAAAGTTTGCAAGGTTTGCAGATCTTCGGGAAGCGGACAAGGCTCAACTCGGCAAAGAGCAGGGCGTAAAGCGGAATGACATCCTACTCGGTTTCAATCCTAGCAAAGACGGCATGTTTGCATTCGGACACAATGTAGTTGGGGATAAGACCGGTTCTTTATCTCGAGAATCTTCCTCACTAACCGGCAAAAATTACCAATTGTCAATGTCCAATAGTAAAGTTGGTACCGGCTTCGCACACTTGACAGCTCTCTCAGATGCTGAAAAGACAGCGATGGCATTTGATATTCACAAGCAATTTAACCCAAAAGCTGCTGTAGCGGAAGTAACACCGAAAGACAAAGAACAAATCGCGCTTGAGGCCGGTCTGAGCCG
>CAISOI010000180.1 GCA_903886985.1 uncultured Chthonomonas sp. | reverse complement strand
CTAATCCCGATCAGGATCATTGTTCGTAGATTCAACTTTCTACAATAAAGCGCATATAGACCAGCTGCTGCAAGCCCGAATAGGCCCTCTAATGATCCCAGGAATCCGATCGTACCCGTGCTCATTTTCAGAACGTCTGATTGTTGAAAGGTCAATGCAGTATTAAAGCCAGGGACTGTATAGACAAGGAACAACATCGCAACTGCCATCCAGAGGGTCTTGCTTGCAAGAATTTGGATGAGTTGATTTTGTGCTCGGATAAAGACGTTATTTCGAATGTTGAGCGCAAGAATAATAAGGATGAGATCCAAAATCGAATGGAGTGCGAATAACGATATTCCAATTCTCTGGAGGTCTTTGTTTGTGACTAGTAGGAACGCGATTACCGCAAGGACACCTAGTCCAAGCAACAGGCCTGGAGCGGGACGATAGTTGGGTCTCTCCAGCAAGACCTCGGCACGAGCTGCTGCTTGGTCGACCTTGCGCTCCTTGAGATACTTGGTAGTAACCATGAAGAGTGCAAACGATGATCCTGCTGCAAGCATCGTTGTAGTGGTCCAGCCAAACACCTGTCCTGCGAGGTAGCCACCCAAAAATGGTCCACCAATTTGGGCCACGCTCTGGACAGCCTGACGAAGTGCAGAAATACGTCCTGGGGCATCAAATGCCTGACCAGCCTCAACCATGAGCCCACCCATGACCGTACTCGAAAACACGGTACTAACGTTGACTGCAATTGAGATTGCCAGCAATGCTGCATAACTGCTTTTGAGCATCGACATTGCGAACCAACAGACTGAGGAGACGAGAGCGCCGATCAGCATGTAGTGTCGGCGGCGGGTACCAAAGAGTGGGAAAGCGTCGGTAAAGATTCCCGCAATCGGTTTTATGTTCCAAGCGAAAGTCGCGACAAAGAAGAAGAACGCAATATCTTCTTTCTTCAGGTGAAATGAATTCTTTAACAGGAAGAGTGTTGGCAGATTGCCGAGAACTCTCTGTTGGGCAAAAGTGGTTACAAAGGCTCCTACAGCAACGAGAAATCCATATTGTTGGAGTGTCATGCCGGTTGCAGATCTTTGCGGACCAGAAGGAGGCGGCACGGGATCTGCTAGTGCTTGTTGAAGGATTTCAGGATCGTTTTGAGCTGCGCTCTGGTTGGGTTCCAATATGGAATCTCCTTAGAAGGATTGGGGTTGCAAAAAGTGCATTTTGGTTCCAAAGAACTCGACAAAGAGTACCTCTGAAATTTTACACGGACATTTACTCATTTCGTGACAGGCGATTTTAGAAACTCGTCATAATCGCCTTGCGTGCTGCTTGTTCTCGATAGAGGTCTTCGAATACTCGGAACTTAGCGCGGTGATAACGCGCTGTTTCTTTTCTGGGCTTGATAATCTCGCCAGCACCAGACATTCCCTGCATGGCAGAGACGACATCCTTGTAAACACCTGCTGCTGCCGCCGCGAGAATCGCCGAACCGAGTAGAACTGCATCTGGTTCTTTGGGAAGGACTATGGTACAACCTGTGGCGTCTGCGTGTTCCTGAAGCCAGAGTGGATTCTTGGTTCCGCCGCCCGTGACATACATAGTATCGATTTCATAACCCGCACGATTCATTGTTCGAATAATGTCGCGAGTGCCATAGGCGACTGCCTGAATAGCGGCGTAGTATTGGATCGCTTGCGATGTTATTGAGCTATCGAGAGAGATACCGTCGACGGTTCCGCGAATGTGCGGATCTGCCTTGGGTGAGCGATTTCCGATGAAATCGGGAAGAATGTGGAGGTTCCGAGTGATTTCCGGGCCACGATCCTCCTCGGCCTGAATCCGCGCAACTTCGGCATTTAATAGCTCATAGACTGTCAACTTCTGTTTCTTGGCGACGCTCAGAAGGCTTGCTGCGTTGGGGTGCTGCGCAATCACATGGTCGATTGCACTTCCTGCTGCCGATTGCCCGCCCTCGGTCAACCACATTCCGGGAACCATCGCGCCGTAATAGGGTCCCCAGATGCTGTCTATGAAACGAGGCTTGCGCGAGACAGCCATGTGGCAGTTTGAAGTTCCGCCAATGAGGGCAAGAGCACTTTCAAGGGTTTCGAGCCGAGGTTTACCTTTGCCTTCCCATGCCGCACCGAGTAATCCGACTCCTCCAGCATGTGCATCGATGATTCCCACACCGACAGCACAGTTCGTGGAGAGTCCCAGTTCGCTCGCGGATGTCGGAGTCAAATATCCGAGGAAGGCTCCCATAGGGCGAACATCATCAACCACTTTTTGGTCATCAAGAATGTCCGCCAGATCGACTTTCTTCAGGAAGCGTTTGTCCCATCGACCGTGCTTACCTTCATGACCGAGGAAGGTCCATTTACAGACGACGGTGCAGAGGCTTCGTGCATCCACTCCTGTGGAGCGAAAGGTCAAAAAATCTGCAAGATCGAAAAATTTGCCTGCGCTAGCCCACGTATTCGGGAGATGCGTCTTGATCCACTTGAGTTTGGGAATTTCCATTTCGGGCGAGAGTTTGCCGCCCACAAACTTTAAGACATCGTGATCACCGGCATTCATGGCTTCTGTTTCGGCGATGGATCGGTGGTCCATCCAGACAATGATATTGCGATCATGTATGCCTTCGTCATTGACAGCAAGTGGGGCACCGGCTTTGTCCAAAACTACCAGAGAACAGGTGGCATCATAGCTAATTCCGACGATGGATTCGACGAGAACATCTGAGTTCCTGATGGCGGTCTTAACCGCGCTACAGATCGATCTCCAGATATCTTCGGAGGATTGTTCGACAAAGTCCAATCGTGGGCGCCACATTTGAATTGGGACAACCGCACTGCTGAGGAGCTTGCCGTTTGTGTCGAAGAGACCGGCACGAGCACTGCCGGTTCCAACATCTACACCGATAACATACTTTGAAGAGCTCATTGCCAGTCCTTTCTTATGTATTCTATACTCGATACGTTCGTTTTGAGATCGCTATTATCCTTCTCAACTGTTACAGTTTTAAGTACAACTCATGGTAATTCGGCCAGATCTTCCTTTAGATCATTTTGGCCCCCGTTCGTATGATTGATTAATGATGTACGAAGCGGTACCTTGTCAAAGTCTTTCAATATCAATATCAATATCTTTCCACAGCGGAGTAATTATGCCCGGAATCGACATGCACGCCCATACGACAGCCTCAGATGGTTCGCTGACCCCGACCGAGTTAGTGACTCTTGCGTCGCAAATTGGTTTGGACGCGCTAGCCGTCACAGACCACGATACGGTTGATGGCATCGCCGAGGCTGTGGAAGCGGCACAACACATAGGTCTCGAGCTTATTCCGGGCATCGAGTTAGCCGTGGAATACACCTCAGGGCGATTTCATATGCTTGGGTATGACATTGATCCCTCTTCGAAAACTCTTTCGGATCGCCTGACTCTGCTAAAACACAATCGGCTCCAGCGGAATGTGCGCATTGTCGAGAAACTTCAGTCGCTTGGATTTGATATTTCTATGGCAGATGTTGAGAGAGAATCTCGCGGTGGACAGATCGGGCGTCCACATCTTGCTGCGGCGCTTGTGCGAAAGAAGTTAGCATCGAGCAGTGCAGAGGCGTTCGAGACTTATTTGAAGGATGGGGCACTCGCCCATGTTCCAAAGGACAAGATTTCTCTTCAAGAGGGAATTGATCTCATTCACTCAGCGGGTGGAAAAGCCGTAATGGCGCATCCGAGTTCGGTGAAGTTGGACGACTCGGTTCTTCAATCGGAACTATTTCAGTTTGCCGAGATGGGGCTGGACGGAATGGAGTGTTGTTACAATCTCTATTCGCCCGAACGCTGCGATGAATATGCGGCGATGGCAGCGAATGCAGGTCTGTTGACAACGGGAGGATCAGACTTCCACGGGGATGCGAAACCTAAAGTGTTTTTGGGGCACGTAATTGGCACCGATCCAGCACCCTATGCACTTTTGGAAAATCTGAGGCAAAATAAATAGACCGGCTTCCAAATGGAGCCGGTCTTAGCATTTCTATTGAATCAGGCGATCAAAACTATCTGCTTGTTTGTCTTCATCCGTGATATCGGCTTCGGAAAGTGGTCGCCAATTACCACCTCCTTGATAGACCAAAATGGTCCCACAACCTC
The DNA here is from genome assembly GCA_903886985.1 of uncultured Chthonomonas sp. Taxonomy (GTDB): domain Bacteria; phylum Armatimonadota; class Chthonomonadetes; order Chthonomonadales; family CAJBBX01; genus CAISOI01. Next base: position 6,949 of record CAISOI010000180.1, on the reverse strand, counting down.
CGCATTTCGCACGTGATTCGTATCCCGTTCCAACAGGTGGTACTCGTAGTTGGCCCGTCATCCTATCTCGTGGGAAGAGCGGTTTGTTGCAGACCGGACATCGACCATAGATGGGCGGCAGTCCTGTATCATTTTCCTCGACATCTTTTACATCTTCCGGCGTTTCTATTACTTCCGGCTCCAGCACTTCTACTCCGGCACTCATTTTAAGTCCTCCACAAACTGAATCTCACTAAAACCGATATACCATTGATCCAGTAAATCACTCATAATCGTATTGCATATATTGTACACGGTTAAGTTCGCGGATTCCATAGTACCGTTCGTCATCATATGTAGAGATCACAATAATAGGGATGCAATTTTTGGATTCGTCGCGCCCGGACTATATACTACTTAATCGCGCTCTGGAAGGCGACGCTAATGCGTTCGCGATACTTTGTGATCAGTATCGCAACAGAGTTTGGCGTATTGTGGCATCAGTCGCCAAGGGACCTGATGTGGATGATTTGGCGCAGGATGCAGTCGTAAAAGCATACTGCGCACTGAAATCCTATCGAGGAGAAGCGTCATTTGAGGCGTGGTTATGCAGAATTGCCACCAATGTAGCCTTTGATTATCGCCGGTCTGCATGGAAACGAAGGGTCTTTTTCTGGGAAAAGGACAGCGATATTCCAGAGGAGGTTGGCGAAACTCTGCATGAAGAGGCGGAACGTCGCGAATTGCAGCGCACTATCCGCAATGCGGTGCTCGCTCTGCCAGAGCGACAACGTTCTCCGATCTGGCTGCACTATTTTGAAGGTTTTAGTATGGCGGATATCAGTAGACTGGAAGAAGTCTCGGAAAGTACATTGCGCAGTAGAGTTCAGGCGGGCCTAAAGAGATTATCAAAATCCTTGGATGGTCTGAACAGCGAGTATTTTGAAGTAGCAACAGTTTCAGAAGCAGTTGTGGAGGGTGCAGGATCATGATAGAAGATCTTAATAACGATTACGTAGAACAGGACCGATTAGCGAACCTATTGCAAATCGGCGCGGATTTCATTCCTGAGCGAGAGGCGAACTACAACTTTGCTGCGAAAGCTCTCGAAAAGAAGATCGTCTGTTCCCGTCCCAAACTGCCAATGGTACGTGCGTTTAGCGGTGCAACTGCGGCTGTTATTTTATGCGGTGCGTTTATGTTCCGAATGATCGCTGCGCAAGTTACCGCGCCTCCGACCAAAAATGAACCCGTTACCGACAATAGCAGCAGATCAAACAAAGATATTGGGTCTAACGGTACAAACACTACTCAAACCAATGGCTCCAGTCCGGACGAATCGATACAGGGCGGACATGATATTGGTTCAATGCCTGCGGCCAGCACTCAGCTGGCTTCCAATCAAGAGAGTAGAAGTCCGAAAATACGTAGTTCGAGAATTCCTAAAGTTCAATGGCAGTCAGAAACGGTGGATAGATATGCTTCCGGCGTTATGACTCCTGCCTGGAAAGAGGATAAGGATGCAACGACCGGGCAGTCGGTTTACACGCCCGTGATGATGACAACTCCAGTGGATAGTGGTGAATCACCTTCCACATCCGGGAGTAATTCGAATGGCACCGTTTCACTGGTAAGTTATGAGGAGAAACACTGAATATGAAACTAATTACTATTTTGGGTCTTTTGAGTATAACTGCGATTGCGCACGCACAATCTGATGTGAATACAAAGACAAAAATCGACCAAAGGTCGGATTCTGACGTAAGTGTTACAGTCACACGCGGCGCTCAGGACCAACGCGAGAGTATCGTAGTGGGAACAAAAGGCACTGCGATACCGGGTATTCCACCTGCGGCAAGAATGCCGTTTCGTATGGATCCCACAGGCAATATCAAGATATCTGTTAACTTGAACAATGTCACTGTTCAAGATGGATTGAAGAAGATTTTCGAACAGGCAAAGCAGCTCTATATATTGGACAGTGATCTGCCGATGTCCAAAACGATCTCATTGCAAATGCCCGAGGTTCCATTTAACACTGCTCTCGACGTAATGACGCAGACAGCCGGAATAAACTGGAGCCGTGAAGTTCGTTATGCTAATGACAGCAAGGCGCCGGTTCTAACTTACAGGATCACAAAGGCGCCCCGTGGTTCTGCAATGGCTGTGTTCCATCCGTTTGCGGGAACGCAGGATGACGGCAAAGTACTCTTCGAGTACAACTCGGGTGGCGCGCCCTTGGCATTAGCTGATAATGATGGCATTCGAAAGTTGATCAGTATCATGATCCCTGAAGAGCGGCTAACTTTCACCTGCCCACACTGTCGCGGAAAAGTCGCGGCTGCCAAACCTCCGCGTAAAGAGACAACTGCCTCAAAGTCCATCAACTATCACTGGAAGTTCTGCCCTCTTTGTGGCAAGAAGATCAATCTTGAACTACACAGTTTTAGATTTCCAGTCGATGTGGATCACAACGACGGATAAAGATTATTCGTTACAACTCTGTTGCATATCACTCAGGAGACATTTCATTGAAATCTAAGTCACTATCACTCGTTGCCGCCATCGCGCTCGTATGCGGGAACGGCATTGCAGTACACGCTCAGGATGCACCTCCCGCACTTCCAGGTGGTTTTGCTTTGGGTAGCGGAAGGCAATTCTCGTTGACAAGTATCACCGGCAACATAATCCGGGCAAAAATGCAGATGCTTCTGCAGCGCCCGGATGTGCAAACCAATATACATCTTTCCGTGACGCAACGGTCTGAATTAACTGAGTTCCTTGATGAATCGAAGCCGCAAATATTACGCGTGGAAGTGCATGGGGACGGTGCTCCTGTCGTGACTGGATTGGGGGACGAACTCGATCCTAAGGTGGCGGAAACGTTAAAGGCAGATCAGATTGCTCGCCTTCATGAACTTGATTTGCAATGGAGAGGATATCTGGCACTATCGGACCCTAAGGTCCAAGACAAATTGAAACTCACTAAAGAAGAACGCGATGCTGTTGCGGGCATTATGAAAGTATATTGCTCCATGCGGGACGAACAGATGCACAAAGCCATGGAGGAACAACATCAGGATGATCCGGGCAATGGTTCCGCGACTGTCCGAATTAAACTGGATACAACCGCATTAGAAAACCCGATTTCGCCTACTCGTAAAAAGATGCAGGCCGTAAAGGACAGTACCGAAGAAAAGATCAAATCGGCGATCTCGGCAGAGGCAAAAGCTACTCTCGTCAAATTGCAGGGCGAACCATTTCGATTTCGCACGGATGTTAAAGGGGAGTGGCGCCGCGTCTTCATGAATTAAGTTCGACTTTAGGAATTCATATAAAGTACAAACTAACAGGGACCGCAATTGCGGTCCCTGTTAATTTATTCACGGTTTGGTTAGATGGCTGGAGGCCCACCGGGGGGTGGTCCGCCCGGAGCTCCGGGACCGCCTGAACGGTCTCCTCGCGACTTGCGACGGAGATCACGTTGCTCTTGCAACATCTGCTGAAAACGGTCAAATTGGGTCTTGTTCATAATGCGGCGAATATTGTCTTCACTTTTATCAAGAACATCAGAGATCTGGTTCCTGATATCCTGAAGGTCTCGTCGAATAGAATTGGCTTTGGACCGATCGTACTTGTACTCTTTGAAGACCGTACTTAGCTCTTCACGTTTTTCACGCTGTTTCTTGTAGAGTTCATCTAACTGGTCTTTGGAAGCCTTGAACATATCTTCCAAGCGGGCTTGTTGCTCTTTAGTAAGCCCTACGCGAATTCGGTTTTTCTCTTTTTCTTCTTCCCACTGTTGCTTTTGAGCTGCTGTCGGAGGACCGTGCAGGCGTGATCCGTTTGGGGGATCGCCTTGCTGGAATGCATGAGCAAACGACGGTACAATCGCCAGTGCCAATACTGCCCCGCATATGTTCAGGTTCTTAAAATACATATTCAACTATCTATCCCCATTTTGTCCCACGAGGATACGCTCTGCATCTGCGCCGGCATGTGGAAAACTGTTAATTGCGCCATCTGCTTCGGTCTCATTCGTGTAATGAATATCAGCCGCAAGTTGAACTACCTGTCTTTCCTGCGCCGCATTGATCACGTTGGCTGTAGTCTCTTGAGGACTAACCATTGGACGATTACTGACAAACACCATCATAACACACGCTGCAGCCATAACACCGCCAAAGGCATAAAGGCGATTGATTGCAAATCGGAAGCCCGTTTGAACGGGCACATTCTGAATTCGATTCTCAATTCGCTCCCACATATCCGGTGTACGCGAAAGCCCTGACATCGAATTCATTGCGAATGACATGCTGCGTTCTTCCTGAGCGAGTTCCGCACATTTGGAGCATATATTTTCATGTTGGGACATTCGCTCGCCGAGAGACGTGTTCAGTCTACCGGTAGCCCAGTCAGCAACGTTATATTCAAATTTCTTGCAGTCGATTTTTTCATTCATTAGATTGTTTCACTCTTCTCTTCGCCCATCAAAGTGCGAAGTCGCTTCCTAGCGCGGGCGAGCCGCGTTTTCAACACTGTATACGAAAGTCCCGTGATAGCTTGTATTTCATCATACTCTCTTTCCCCAAAATAGTAGAGGACGAGAATAAGTCTGTCACCTTCTGAAAGGCGATCCAACGCTTTTGTAAGTGCTTTAGATTGGTCCGCTCGCTCCAGACGTTTCATTGCATCGTCTTCGGCACTGCCGATAGCATTGTGCAGCTGGTCAAAATCTTCAGGCCATTGCTCTTGTGGCCGAGCCTTCTTCCGACTATGCATATCCCTAGCGATGTTTACTGCAATACGATACAGCCAGGTTGCAACCTTTGCTCGATATTGAAAACGCCCTGCATGTTGCCATGCTCTTACAAAGACATCCAACGTTGCTTCTTCAGCGTCTTCCGGCGAGTTCAACATCCGATACAGAAATCTGTATATCGGTGCTTGAAATCGACGCGTCAACTCTTCCAAAGCCGCACTTTGACTTTCAGCACAAAGCCGTAACAGGTCTTCATCAGAGTGAGATCGTAGCTCTTCTACCCTGATGCTTACACGCTGTCGGTCATTTGATCCCGAGAGGCTCACGCGGCGATCCGTTTCCAGTTGAATTGTCGATTCCATACAGTTCTCTTTTGCTTGCAAGCAATTGTCTTCATAAAATTCTTTACAACAACTGTACTCGCTTGCAAGATGGGCGATGCATTTCGCCCTCGCATTTGCTTAACTTCAACTGTATAGACGCCACGTTCAACATTCGGAAACACAACCCCATATTTTCCAACTTTATTCAAGTTAAACAAACACGGGTCACACATCTTTGACGTCCTCTTCGCGCTGATAGTTCCTAAGCCCTTTTGCTCGAAACGCTATCCAAGTAACCGAAATTATACAACCGATTCCCCCGGAGATTACCGAAAATGGAGTTCCCATCCAGCGCGCAACAATTCCTGCTTCCAGATTTCCCAACTGAGGTCCGCCCATAAAGAAAATCATGTTTGTGGCAGTCATTCTTCCGCGCAAATGATCGGGGGTCACCATCTGACGAATGGTTTGACGCAGCACAGTGCTCACTGTATCCGCAGCACCTACAATTGCCAGAGCTAGTACCGAAAGAACAAATATCTTCGATGCCCCAAAGCACACAGTTGCCATTCCGTAAATTACAGCGGCGACGAGTATTGCAATACCCTGCCTTCGAATAGGAGGACGCGATGCCAGAATGGCACCCGTAATGACGGACCCAATGGCTTCTGCAGAAGTTAAAAATCCGTAACCTCGCGGACCAACATGGAGAATATCTTTTGCGATTGCGGGAAGGAGCGCGTCTGCGGATGAAAAGAAAGTGGCAAAAAAATCGACGGCTATTGTCCATACGAGAATCTGCGATTGCCGAACAAAGAGCAGACCTTCTTTCAACGAATCCCAGCTGAAGTTGACTTTTTGAGGTTCGCCACGTACGAACGCCTCGGCATTAATCTTGAAAAGGGCTATTATCACTGCAAGAAATGAGATCGCATTCACAAAATAGACCGCCGCCAAAAATCCGGATCCGATCAATCTGCCGGCAACCATAGGGCCAACGATGGTCGCCACCTGAAAAGTGATGCTGTTCAGTGATGCTGCATTGGCGAAATTATGCCTCGGCACCAGATGGGGCAACAGTGATTGCCTGGCTGGATTATCGAAAGCGATGGCCGTAGCCGAGAGAAAATTAATCGCGTGGATCCAAAACGCGGAGATATGACCAGTCCAGGTGAGAATCCCGAGCATAGCAGCTCCACTCATCAAGCACGATTGCGTTGTGAATAGAATCTTGCGGTGGTCGTGAGCATCGGCTACAGCCCCCCCTATAAGCGAGAAAAGCGCAAGGGGCAAGAACCGAGTTAGTCCCAGTAAACCGAGGGAAATGGGATTTCCGGTGATTAGGTAGATATGCCAACGGACTGTCGCCATTTGCATCATGGATCCGGCAGCGGAGACAGATTGACCAAACCAGAACGCCCGAAATGCAGGAGATTGAAGCGCGGGAAGTCTCTGATATATCTTTGAAGTCTTCTCGGCGGAATCCAATAGGTAGTGCCTTTTGCGGAAAAATTCTATTTTTTTTCTGGGTCAGCAACGACCAGTACTATTATGTCAGAAGCGACATCGAAGAGTTCGATGTTATCTTCCCTATTAACAGACAAATGGCGGTCCAGAAAAATCTGGACCGCCATTGTGACGTTAATACAAGAACGCTGTTATCTAACGCCCAATTTTCGCAAAGCGGCTTCTAATCGGGTGTCGCCCTCAATGAATCCAACAATTTTGTCCGCCACGTTACCATTCTTATCGATCACTAGGGTAGTTGGGATTGAGGTCACTCCATAGTTTGCGGCGGCGATACTTTTGGCGCTATTGCGTCCAGCTGGGTCAAAGGCAAACTTGAAATGATAGTCGTCGCTATGTTCTGGAAGCCAATTCTGAT
>CAISOI010000179.1 GCA_903886985.1 uncultured Chthonomonas sp. | reverse complement strand
GTGCGATCTGAAACAAGCGAATTATGTAGTCACTCAGGGTGACTGGTTTGTTTTGGATTGGTTTTGTTGGCATTGGTTCTCTCCGATTCTGTTGTTATGAAGGTCGTAAAAAAAGACTCTTCTATTAAATAGCCGTCGGGAAACGGAGTTTTACAACCTGAGTCGGGAAAATTTTTGAAATTTGGTCTGCGGGTTCGGATTTTGAGCGTGGGAGTGCAACGGATTTTGGAAATGGGAGCAGGCGATTCGTCGTCTTTATGTCTCTTGGTTTGAAGGGACACGCCGACGCCCTGCCGAAGTAACCAAACATACTATCCCTAAGAGACTAATCCCATTGCAGCAGGAAATCTCCGCCTATTACGACGCTCTCGACCGATACACTCAACACGGCGCAACCAAAGAGACATCCATTCCGTCCGCCATGCTAAACCTACTAACGGTTGCAGTACAAAAGGTTGGCCGGCAATTGGTACCCGAACACTCCCTGCCAAACGGCAAAACACCCGACGGAACTTTTCTTGATAACTTTCGGCTGCGACACGGGTATTGGGAAGCCAAGGACTCCAACGATAAGCTCGACTAAGAGATACGCAAGAAATTCTCAATAGGCTACCCGACCGACAACATCTTGTTTGAAGACTCCCGCCAGGCAGGGCGCACTGTTTCCGTGTTCTAAATAAGTGGAGTGGCTTCACAATTTGACACACTAAGTCGTGTATCCTTTATTATCAAGGAGGAACGATATGGCAAACAACAGACGGTTTCACAAGAAGGAATTCAAAGTTGAGCTGTGCTCTCAGATCATCGCTGGGGAAATTTCTAAAGCCCGTGCGTGTCGTGAACACAAGCTATCTCCTACTTTACTGGATCGATGGGTAACTAAGTACAGAGAATTTGGTGATAATGCGTTCGTGGAGGATCCTGAATACCAAAAGACCCAGGAAGCATATGTTAAACAATTAGAACAAGCATTGGGGCAAGCTCACTTAGAACTTAAGATAGTGAAGGCTGCCCTTGAAAAAAAGGGGTCTCTGAACGGGTACAAATCGCCAGGGAACTTGTGAAGAAGATGGAAGTCAGCATTGACGTAGTTTGTCGCTCATTGGAAGTACCTCGGTCACGCTTCTATCGCGAGCCGCGGAAAATGCAATGCAATGATGACGAGATGTTATTGGCCAAGATCGAGAAAGTAGTCCTTTGCGAACCCGGCAGTGGCACTCGACGTGTTAGTAAATCTCTTTCAATGAGTGGGACAACGATAGGACGTCGGCGCGTACAACGCATCATGCGTGAGAATTCGCTTTTGTGCCACGTGAAAAAGTTATGGACTAAAACCACGAATTCTACGCATGGACACAAGAGATATACAAATCTCATCAAGGGATTACTGCTGTCAGAACCTGACCGGGTATTTGTCAGCGATATAACTTACATCCCATTGCCAAAGGGATTCTGCTTTTTGGCAGTAGTTTTGGACGCATTTACGCGGAAAGTGGTTGGCTACAATGTGTCACGCAACATCGACGCTGAGTTGCCAATTAAAGCACTTCGCAACGCTCTCAGGGACCGAAAACCGAAGGCTGGCTGGATCCACCATTCCGACCAAGGAGTTCAATATGCTTGTAACGGTTACACAGATCTTGTATTGAGAAACAATGGCCAGATCAGTATGAGCTCAACAGGCAGCCCTACTCAGAACGCGAAGGCGGAAAGTTTCTTTGCCAGCTTAAAGAAAGAGTATGTTCATCTGGAGCGCTTTGAAACGTTTGAAAGTGCAAAGAATGGCATTTATCGATATATCAACGGGTATTACAATACGCGAAGGCTGCATTCATCACTGGGTTACATGTCACCAGTGAATTATGAAAAATCACTTAACAACCGGGTCGCTGCTTAGTGTCTCACATACCGAGTCCATTCCACTTATTATGTTGATGGCGCAAAGCGCACCAGTGGCGGTAAACCGGGTCCATCGCGTCTAGGGATGTGCAACTATGCCGAGAAACAAACTTCCGGAATTGTTGTCATTAAGGCTTATCAGCGGCAGATATGACAGGGGTTGTGTGGCTCCCGAGAAATTCATTCAGCTTGCTTGCGGCCTGCATCACATCCATAGGGACAGCTAGAACGACTGTGTTAGAAGCCGTCGGACCAAGACCGTCAATAGTCTGAAGCGTACGAAGCTGCATTGCGCCGGGGCTCTCCGCCATGGTGCGTGCGGCTGCGGCGAGATTAGCCGACGCTTCTCGATCTCCTTCTGCCTTCGTAATGGTCGCGCGCTTTTCACGTTCGGCGCTGGCCTGCCGGGACATCATTTTTTTGAGTTCTTCCGGCATATTAATATCCTGCAGCCGTATTCCGGTGACCTCAAGTCCCCACTCTTCCGTATCGTGTTCGAGGGTCACCTGAATGTCCTTGCCAATCTGTTCACGCTCGGTCAAGAGTTGGTCAAGGGACATAGTTCCTATTACATCGCGCAGACACGTCTGTGCGTACTGCGAAATAGCGTATCTGTAGTCCTGCACCTTGATAATCGCATCTTCGGGGCGTATAACCTTGAAAAAGAGAACGCCATTTATCATTACTGGCACGTTGTCTTTTGTAATTACTTGTTGCTGTGGGATTTCGATCGCGAGTACGCGACCATCAATCATCCGTACCTGATCGATGAGCGGAATAATGACGAAGATGCCCGGTCCTTTCAAGCCATGGTACTTACCAAGGCGGAAAACAACCCCTTGTTCCCATTGGGCCGCAAGTCTAATCGAACTTGAGACTATTATGGTCATGAAAAACCAGGTAATTCCAATTATCGTGGCAAGACCAGGATTCACTGTTGCGATGGGCATTACAACAAATACACCCGTTGCTGCAAGAATCCAGAAGACCAGTCCCGAGATATAATTTACCATTGCAACATTCTCCTTTGAACGTCAGAAATATTCAATGTTGATATGAGTCTATCATGACATGCAATCGAGCAATTCATCACTTAGTCATCGGAGTCAGGGGATGAACTGAGGATGAACTAATTCCTCTCTGCGCCATATATCAAGTTTGGTGACAGGTTCACATCCGGTTGGCACAATGGTTTCAATCAGAACGTATTCGTGACTACAGTCCTGACCATTCTTGACGCTCGGAATGGCTGTCAGGTAAACTTGACCTCCCATAAATCGTTGTCAATTTGTTATATATTCTGAGATATTGAGGCACAACTATGAGCGTCGCGACCCACGGAGTGGCGGCAAAACACGTTTCATTTGAACGCGACAGAGGCGTATATCGCATTACCGTTACTGACGGACTTGCGCATGTCGTCGTGAAAGTAAGTAAAGAATCGGACCGCCAAAGCCAGGTCCTCTCCATTTTTCGCAGGTTGGCAGATGCCCACATACCTGTATTCCTCGTAAAACTCCACCGAGCAGCAGTAACATTTGCTATTGAAGCTGAGAAGATTCCAGACGTGGAAAACTGTATCTCGGACTTAAACCTTGGGTTGGTCTCCAGCCCCGACGTTGCCTTGATCTCCATTATTGCGAGCAGTATGAGGGAGCTTTCGGGGATTCTTGTTAGTATCGCGGATTCTCTCCAACGTGCCGGCGTGCGATTGATCGCCGTCGGAGACTCACATAACTCTGTTCAATGTCTTGTGGATGGATCGCGCATTGATGACGCAGTTTGCGAATTGAAAGAGACCTTTGGTTTGAACGATGAAATAGACGGAATTGAGCAAGTGAGGACGACGACGGGCAATGAATAATATTATCGTCCAGAAATTTGGTGGTACCAGTGTTGCGACGGATGCAAATAGAAGGCTTGCCGCCGGTAAAATCATCGCCGCGAAGAAGTCCGGAAAACAGCCTGTGGTAGTAGTTAGCGCAATTGGTCGCCGTGGGGAGCCATATGCTACTGATACTCTTGCAGACGAAATGCGAAAGATTGACCCTGCATTTCCTCCTCATCCCCATGAAATGGACATTATGATGGCGTGTGGAGAGATCATTTCCACCGCGATCATGGCATCGACTTTGCAATCCATGGGGCATCCCGCGATTGCGCTCTCAGGTGGTCAGGCAGGAATTATCACTGATAGTGAACACGGCAACGCCAGAATTCTTGCGATCCATCCGCATGCAATCCGGAATGCACTGGAACTCGGATTGATTCCCGTGGTCTGTGGATTTCAGGGAGTCACAAAGTTCAACGACGAAAACAGCTCCGGCTCATTGACGACGCTCGGTCGTGGTGGAAGCGACACAACGGCTTCTGCGCTAGGGGCGGCTCTAAATGCAACTGCGGTTGAGATTTATACCGATGTCGACGGCGTAAAGACGGCGGATCCAGACATGGTTGCGAATGCTCGCACTTTGGAAGTATGCACCTATGAAGAAGTTGCGGAAATTGCACACCAGGGTGCAAAAGTTGTTCATCCGCGCGCCGCCGAGATCGCTATGGATTACGGCATTCCGCTATGGGTGAAGTCGACTTTTACCGATCATCCCGGAACGGAAATTGTTGCCGAATCCAGAGCACCCCAATCGCTATACCAGAGAATCACCGGAGTTACACATACCGGCAAGTTAGCTTTTATCCGGCTTGAGATTGAGAATGAAGAGCACAAACCTGCGGTCGAACAAGAAGTATATCGACTGATGGCGCGGGCAGGTGTCAATACATTTCTGACATCATTTAGTCCTGCGGCACTCTCTTTTGCAGTAAATCGTGAAAACTACCCCACTGCGCGGGATTTACTGGACGGGATGGTTGTGCCTGTAGCTACTGACCCGAACAATCGGCCCGCAACCTATCTTTACATTTTCAAGTTCAGTGAAGGGCTTGATCTGGCCTATAGGAACCAACGTCCACTGCTTCTATCGTTGGAGGAGAGCGGGCTCGTTCATGTGGTTGACGTACCAGGCACTGCACATGAGAACTGCACGGTGGTATCTGTGATTGCGAATAAGCACCGACTTGTTCCGGGGGTTATGATCGCAGTGTTTGAGGCGTTGACGACCGCCGGCATAGAGATATTGCAGATGGCGGATTCGGATATGTCCATAAGCGCACTGGTTCCAGAGAATGATGCCAGCAGAGCTGTTCGGTTGCTGCATGATACTTTTGGTCTTGGAAGTCCAGCGGTCCCTTAGGAGCATCTTGCTCAATGTTAGCCTTCATGAGAGGGTTAGCATGCTGAGACTCCTTGTGTCACTTAGTTCAAAATTGTGTGTATACAGTTTTGATAACCGGGGAGGAATTCCGCCAATTGGCGTCTAACTGTAGCCAGTTGGTCTTAAACTTCACCAGATATCAAGATGTAATTAGCTGTTAGCCGCCTTTTCCGGAGTGTTTATATATGCCCATGAGATTTCGAAAGATTGCGCCAGTTGCCTTATCTGCGCTAGTAATTGGCTTAGGTAGTCGTAGTTCAAACGCACAATTGACGATCGTCCCCACCTGGGATACCACGATTAACAATGATGCAAATGTAGCAACAATCAAATCGACAATTAACTCTGCTTTAGCAATTTACGCAGCACGCTTCTCCAATAATATGACTGTCAACATTACCTTTCAAGAGGGTGGCGGTCTTGGTGGAAGCTCAACATTTTACGGCTCGGTTTCCTACGCAAATTATCGTGCAGCATTGGCCTCCCATTCCACCACCGCCAACGACGCTCTTGCAGTGGCGAGCCTTCCTGGCGGTACCACGAATCCTGTGAATGGTTCGACATTAGTTGCAATTTCAACAGCGAATGCTCGCGCACTGGGTTTTTCGGGATTTGCCCTCGCTTCTGACTCGACAATTACATTGAACACTTCCATTATGAATCTGGACCGTGTTACAATTGATAGCAATAAGTACGATCTCATGTCGGTTGCGATGCACGAGATTGACGAGGCCCTCGGTTGGGGATCTGC